>NZ_JAEIMH010000036.1:47190-62644 GCF_016464295.1 Streptomyces sp. N35
GCCGCAAACCCAGGCGGGCCGCGAAGGGGGCCGGGCCCCCCCCCCCCCGGCGCGGCGTCGTCCGCGTGCTCCTGGGCGACCTGCTCGAACTGGGCGTCGTCAGGGTGACCCGTCCGGTGCCGCCCGCCCAGCTACCCGACGAAAAGATCCTGAGAGAAGTGATCGATGGCCTCCGAGCACTCTGAAGGCGCCGGCGCCGATACCACCGCGCTGGCGCTGAAGATCCTGGTCGCGGGGGGATTCGGGGTGGGCAAGACCACCCTGGTCGGTGCCGTCAGCGAGATACGTCCGCTGCGCACCGAGGAACAGCTCAGCGAACTCGGCGAGTCGGTCGACGACTTGGGGGCCGTCAACCAGAAGACGACCACGACCGTGGCCATGGACTTCGGCCGTATCACCATCCGCAGCGGCCTCTCCCTCTACCTGTTCGGCACACCGGGCCAGGACCGCTTCTGGTTCCTGTGGGACGAGCTCTCGCAGGGCGCGCTCGGCGCCGTCGTCCTCGCGGACACCCGCCGGCTCGAGGACTGCTTCCCCGCGGTGGACTACTTCGAGCACCGCCGCATCCCCTTCGTGGTGGCCGTGAACTGCTTCGCGGGGGCGCGTTCCTACGGCGCTCAGGACGTCTCCCGCGCCCTCGACCTCGACCGGGGCACACCGGTCGTCCTGTGCGACGCCCGTGACCGTGACTCGGGGAAGGAGGTCCTCATACGCCTCGTCGAGTACGCCGGGCGGATGCATACCGCCCGGCTGCTGGACTCGGTGGGGTGAGCGCCGGGCTCGGTGAGCGCTTGTCCTGGCCCGATACGGGTCCTAGTCCGATACGGCGCCTTGGGCGAGCACCTTCGTGATCTTCACGCGTACGAGGAGCTCGCCCGGGACGCCGTTACGGGCGCCGAACTCCTCGGCCCTGTCCTCGCCCATGTACCGTGCGGCGATCCGGGTCGCCCAGTGCCGCACCTCGTCGAGCTCCTCGCTGATCTGCGCCTCACCCTGGATCACGGCGAACGCGAACGGCGGGCGGTCGTCGTCCACACACAGCGCCACCCGCCCGTCGCGGGCCAGATTGCGGCCCTTGACGGTCTCCTTGCCGGTGTTGAACACCAGGTCGTCCCCGTCGAGCACGAACCAGATCGGCGCGATGTGCGGTGAGCCGTCGGCGCGGACGGTGGAGAGCTTCCCGGTGCGCGTGCCCTGCGAAACGAAGGCGCGCCACTGTTCGTCGGTCATCTTCTGTGCCATATCCCCATCATCGCTTGCCGCTGCGTCATCTCTGGGGAAGGCTTGCGGCGAACTGCACTAGGGGGAGGGGCTCGTTATGGCAGAGGGCACAGGACTCGGATGGCTGCTCGACGACTTGACCAAGCGGGTCGACCATGTGCGGCACGGACTGGTGCTGTCGAACGACGGCCTGGTCACCGGTACCAGCAGCGGACTCGTCCGCGAGGACGCCGAGCATCTGGCGGCGGTCTCCTCCGGACTGCACAGCCTGGCCAAGGGCTCCGGGCGGCACTTCGGCTCGGGCAAGGTGCGCCAGACCCTGATCGAGTTCGACGATGCCGTCCTGTACGTGATGGCCGCCGGTGAGGGCAGCTGTCTGTGCGTCCTCAGCTCCGCGGAGGCGGATATCGGGCAGGTCGCGTACGAGATGACTCTGCTCGTGAACCGGGTCGGCGAGCACCTGGGAGTGGAGGCCCGACAGCCGAGCCGGACCCCTGCGGCAGATCTCTGAGGTCGCTGAACACGGCGTGACCTGCGCGTTTCAGAGTTATCCACAGGCTCGCACGGCCGCTCGCCGATCGGGCTACCTTCTTCACCGAGAGTAACGAGATCATTCGCGCTCACGGGGGAGACCATCATGACCGTCATCGACACAACTGCCGCGCTGTACCCGCCGGTTGACGACTGCGCGCTGTACCCGCCGGTCGACGGCTCGGCGCCGCGACCCGGCTTCCACGAGGAGACCTTCCCGGGTCACCTGGCCGCCAGAGAATTGCTGCTCACCCGCGGTGAGTTCGAGCTCGCGGTGCTGCGCGGACTCGTCACCACCGTCCCCGCGCCGGGTGGCGGGCCACGCCACGTCACCAGGGGAGAGCTGGATCGGCTGCAGACGACGGAAGGCTTTTCCGCCACGCTGAGCAACCGGGTCCGGCTGGCCGGCACGGCTGAGGCCGCCGATCTGCTCGGCATCGCCAAGGACCGCTTCACACGCATCGCCAGGGCGGGGTTGCTCGCCCCCGCCAGATTCCAGCTGAACCGCTACCGCTCGGTGGTCTGGCTCTATTTCGCCGATGAGGTACGGGAGTTCGGCGCCGCCCACCCGGAGCTGCTCGTCGGCCGGGCTCCCGAGGCGATGAGCCGCAGGCTCCGCGGGGGCGAGGATCTGCGGCCGGCGAGCTGGCGGGACCGTATGCACCAGCACCTGCTCGGCCTCGCGCAGGGCCCCTGGGAGCGGGCCGCGGTCACCGCCTCGTTCCTTGACCCGGCCGATGTGGCCGACGTGGTGGCCGACCCGCACGACCGCGCCCTCCTCAACCGGCTCCGCCACGAGCCGACTTCGGGCCGACCCGGCGCCGTGCCGTCACCGGGTGAGCTGCTCGCGGAGCACATGATGTGCGCCGGGGTGCCGGAGGAGATCCACGGGTACCGGGTGCTCCTCGCGCTGGCGGTCGCTGTGGCGAGGGGCGAGGTGCGGACAGAGAGCTGAGGACGGGGAGCTGAGGGCGAGTCGTGCTCAGGGCCGAGCGGCTCAGAAGGTGGCGTCGAGGTCCTTGGCGTACTCCTCGAAGGCGGGGCGGTACCTGGCGATCCGTGGATCGCCGGAGGTGGCGGCCAGGAGCTCGAGGAGGATCTCCATCCCTTCCTTGCCGCGGCCGCTGTTGTGGAGCGCCATCGCGAGGAAGGCGCGCAGTGCGGTGTCCTCGGGGAACTCCGCGCAAGCCGCCTCCAGGGTGGTCACGGCCTCCGGGTAACGGCCGAGGGCGCGGTAGGTGGACCCGAGCCCGAGCAGGGCGCCGGACCGCTCCTCGGGGGAGAGGCCGGGTGTCGAGGTAGCCGTGACGTAGTACGGCACGGCCTCGGCCTCGAGCCCGAGCGCGTCGTGCACCCAGGCGGTCTGGTACGCGACTTCGACGTCCTGCGGGAACCGGGCGGCGAGCGCGACGAGGATCTCGCGCGCCTCCGCACGGTGCCCCGCCTCACGCAACTGCACGGCGGTCGAAAGGTGTTGGTCGCGGTCGGCGGGACCCTGTTCGGTGCTCATGACGTGCACCGTACAGGGCCCGTCACCGTCGCGATCAAGCCCCTGGCTTGGGCGCCCAGGTACGGAACAGCCCCTCCTGCACCACCGATACGAGCAGCCGGCCCTCGCGGTCGTAGATCCGGCCGCGCGCAAGGCCGCGGCCGCCCGTCGCGATCGGGGACTCCTGGTCGTACAGGAACCACTCGTCCGTACGGAACGGGCGGTGGAACCACATCGCGTGGTCGAGGGAGGCCATGTCGAAACCGCGCCGCCCCCACAGCGGCTCGACCGGAATACGCACCGCATCGAGGAGGGTCATGTCACTCGCGTACGTCAGTGCACAGGTGTGCACCAGCGGATCGTCGCCCAGCGGCCCGACCGCCCGCATCCACACGGCGCTGCGCGGCTCGGCGCCCTGGACCTCGTCGGGCGTCCAGCGCAGCCGGTCGACATACCGGATGTCGAAGGGCTGGCGCCGCGCCATCCGCTCCAACTGCTCGGGCAGCGCACCCAGATGTTCACGGATCTCGTCGGCGACGCTCGGCAGCGTCTCCGGGTCCGGGGCGTCCAGGCGGGGCGGCAGCTGGTGCTCGAAGGGGCCCTCCTCCGGCTGGTGGAAGGAGGCGGTGAGATTGAAGATCGTCCGGCCCTGCTGGACGGCGGTGACCCGGCGCGTGGTGAAGGAGCGCCCGTCGCGCACCCGCTCCACCTGGTACACGATCGGCACGCCGGGACGGCCAGGGCGCAGGAAGTACGCGTGCAGCGAGTGCACCGGACGGTCCCCGTCCGTGGTGCGGCCGGCGGCGACCAGGGCCTGGCCCGCCACCTGCCCGCCGAAGACCCGCTGCAGGGACTCGTCGGGGCTCACGCCGCGGAAGATGTTGACCTCGATCTGCTCCAGGTCGAGCAGATCGACGAGACGTTCGGCGGGGTTGGTCATCGGTGGTGTTCTCCGGTGGTCACAAAAGGTCAGGGGGCTACAGCTGGCCGACGTCGGTGACGCGGACGACCGCGAGGCCCTCCGCGTCGGACGCCGTGAGGTCGACCTCGGCGCTGATGCCCCAGTCATGGTCGCCGTTCGGGTCGGCGAACGTCTGCCGGACGCGCCAGAGCCCGTCCTCGGGACGCTCCTCGATCTGCAGCAGCTTCGGACCGCGCGCGTCGGGTCCGGTTCCGAGCTCGTCGTACTCGTCCCAGTACTTGTCCATCGCCTCGCCCCACGCGTCCGCGTCCCAGCCGGCGTCCGCGTCCAGTTCGCCGAGGGCGGCGACGTTGTCGAGCGCGGCGAGTTCGACGCGGCGGAACATCGCGTTGCGGACGAGGACCCGGAAGGCGCGAGCGTTGGCGGTGACCGGCTTGACCTGGTCGGCCTTCTCCTGGGCCTCCTCGGCGGTCATCACCTCGGGGTTGGCGAGCTGCTCCCACTCGTCGAGCAGGCTGGAGTCGACCTGGCGCACCATCTCGCCGAGCCAGGCGATCAGGTCCTCGAGGTCCTCGGACTTCAGGTCGTCCGGGATCGTGTGCTCAAGGGCCTTGTAAGCGCTGGCGAGGTAGCGCAGCACGATGCCTTCGGTGCGAGCCAGCTCGTACCAGGAGGTGAACTCCGTGAAGGTCAGGGCGCGTTCGTACATGTCGCGGATGACCGATTTGGGGGACACCGGGTGGTCGGCCACCCAGGGGTGCGACCTCTTGTAGAGGTTGTACGCGTGCCACAGGAGCTCTTCCAGGGGCTTCGGGTACGAGATGTCCTGGAGCCGCTCCATGCGCTCCTCGTACTCGACGCCGTCCGCCTTCATCTGGCCCACCGCCTCGCCGCGCGCCTTGTTCGTCATGGCGGCGAGGATCTGGCGCGGGTCGTCGAGGGTCGACTCGACGACGGAGACCATGTCGAGCGCGTACGAAGGCGACTCCGGCTCCAGGAGGTCGAACGCGGCCAGCGCGAAGGTCGACAGGGGCTGGTTCAGCGCGAAGTCCTGCTGGAGGTCGACGGTGAGCCGGATGGTGCGGCCCTCGGCGTCGGGTGTGTCCAGCTGTTCCACCACGCCGCCGTCGAGGAGCGACCGGTAGATCGCGATGGCGCGGCGGATGTGCCGCAACTGGGCCTTGCGCGGCTCGTGGTTGTCCTCGAGGAGGTGCCGCATCGCCTTGAAGGCGTCGCCCGGCCGGGCGATCACCGAGAGCAGCATGATGTTGGTGACCCGGAAGCGGGAGGTCAGCGGCTCCGGCTCGGAGGCGATCAGCTTCTCGAAGGTGGTGTCCGACCAGGCGACGAAGCCTTCGGGGGCCTTCTTACGGACGACCTTGCGGCGCTTCTTCGGGTCGTCGCCCGCCTTGGAGAGGGCCTTCTCGTTCTCGATGACATGCTCGGGCGCCTGCGCCACCACGAAACCCGCGGTGTCGAAGCCCGCGCGTCCGGCGCGACCCGCGATCTGGTGGAACTCACGGGCCCGCAGGGTACGCACGCGCGTGCCGTCGTACTTGGTGAGGGCCGTGAACAGCACTGTGCGGATGGGCACGTTGACGCCGACGCCGAGGGTGTCCGTACCGCAGATGACCTTCAGCAGACCGGCCTGCGCGAGCTTTTCGACCAGACGCCGGTACTTCGGCAGCATGCCGGCGTGGTGCACACCGATGCCGTGCCGCACGTAACGCGAGAGATTGCGGCCGAACTTGGTGGTGAAGCGGAAGTTGCCGATCAGCTCGGCGATCTGGTCCTTCTCCTCGCGCGTGCACATGTTGATGCTCATCAGCGACTGCGCACGCTCGACGGCCTGCGCCTGCGTGAAGTGCACGATGTAGACGGGCGCCTGCTTGGTGTCCAGGAGCTCGGTGAGCGTCTCGGTGATCGGCGTGAGCCGGTACTCGTAGGAGAGCGGCACCGGCCGTGTCGCGGAGCTGACCACCGAAGTGGGTCGGCCGGTACGGCGCGTGAGGTCCTTCTCGAACATCGAGACATCGCCGAGCGTCGCCGACATCAGGATGAACTGCGCCTGCGGCAGCTCGAGGATAGGGATCTGCCAGGCCCAGCCGCGGTCGGCCTCGGCGTAGAAGTGGAACTCGTCCATGACCACCTGGCCGACATCCGCGTTCTTGCCGTCGCGCAGCGCGATGGAGGCGAGCACCTCGGCGGTGCAGCAGATGACGGGGGCGTCGGCGTTGACGGACGCGTCGCCCGTCAGCATGCCGACGTTCTCCGTCCCGAAGATCTTGCACAGCTCGAAGAACTTCTCGGAGACGAGAGCCTTGATCGGAGCGGTGTAGAAGGTGACCTCGTCGCGCGCGAGCGCGGCGAAGTGCGCCGCCGCCGCGATCATGGACTTGCCGGACCCGGTCGGCGTGGAAACGATCACGTTCGCCCCGGACACGACCTCGATCAGCGCCTCCTCCTGGTGGGGATAGAGGGTGATGCCGCGTTCCTGGGCCCAGCCTTCGAAGGCTTCGTAGAGGGCATCGGGGTCGGCATCCGGCGGCAGCTGATCGATAAGGGTCACGCCCCCATCTTGCCTGCCCGGTCCTCCGTAGAGGGAATCGGCCGTCCGTACGAAGATCATGACCGCTACGCTGTGCAGCCGACCGGGGCACCGATCACCGCAACCGCGGGCGCTCCCCTGGCGTCAACTGGGCATACGTACAACAGAAATGGGGCGGGTAGCGGCCATGATGGGTCCGGCACACTCACTGTCCGGCGCGGCGGCGTGGCTGGGGGTGGGCGCGGCGGCGGCAGCGATGGACCACGCGATGCCCTGGCCGGTCCTGCTCGTCGGCGCGCTGATCTGCGCGGGCGCGGCGCTCGCCCCCGACCTCGACCACAAGTCGGCGACGATCTCCCGCGCCTTCGGACCGCTCTCCAAGGCGCTCTGCGGCATCGTCGACAAGATCTCGTACGGGGTCTACAAGGCCACGAAGTCCCGTGCCGACTCGCGTCGCACCGGGGGTCACCGCACCCTGACCCACACCTGGCTCTGGGCGGTCATGATCGGCGTCGGCTTCTCGGCCCTCGCGGTCCTCGGCGGACGCTGGGCGGTCCTCGCCATCCTCTTCGTCCACCTGGTGCTCGCCGTGGAAGGCCTGCTGTGGAAGGCGGCCCGGATGTCCAGCGACGTCCTGGTCTGGCTGCTCGGCGCGACCAGCGCCTGGATCCTCGCGGGTGTCCTGGACCAGCCGGGCAACGGAGCGGACTGGCTGTTCACCGGCGCCGGCCAGGAGTACCTGTGGCTGGGCCTGCCGGTCCTGCTCGGTGCGGTCGTCCACACCATCGGCGACGCGCTCACGGTCTCGGGCTGCCCGATGTTCTGGCCCCTCCCCATCGCCGGCGAGCGCTGGTACCCGGTGGGCCCCCCGAAGCTGATGCGCTTCCGCGCGGGCAGCTGGGTGGAGCTGAAGCTGCTGATGCCGGCGTTCATGCTGCTCGGCGGGGTGGGCGGAGCGGCGGCGCTGGGGTACATCTGACCCCGGCCGGTCCGGCACATTCAGCCCTTGCGGCGCTTGAGCCCCCCCGCCCCACACCCACATCCGCACCCCGCCCCCCACACCTCACCCGTGCCAGGACCGCCACAGCGCCGCATACGCCCCATCCGCGGCCACCAGCTCCTCGTGACTGCCGAGCTCGCTGATCCGCCCCCGCTCGACCACCGCGATCACATCCGCGTCATGCGCGGTGTGCAGCCGGTGGGCGATCGCCACGACGGTGCGGCCGTCGAGCACCCGCGCCAGCGAGCGCTCCAGGTGCCGCGCGGCCCGCGGATCGAGCAGCGAGGTCGCCTCGTCGAGCACCAGCGTGTGCGGGTCGGCGAGGACGAGCCGCGCCAGCGCGATCTGCTGCGCCTGTGCCGGGGTGAGGGTGAACCCGCCGGAGCCGACCTCCGTGTCGAGTCCGTCCGCGAGCGCCCGCGCCCATCCGTCGGCGTCGACGGCGCCGAGCGCCGCCCACAGTTCGGCGTCCTCGGCGCCCGAGCGCGCAAGACGCAGGTTGTCGCGCAGGGACCCGACGAACACATGGTGCTCCTGGTTCACCAGCGCCACATGCTCCCGTACCCGCTCCGCGGTCATCCGGGACAGCTCCGCCTCGCCGAGCGTCACCTGCCCCGTGCGCGGAGCGTAGATCCCCGCGAGGAGCCGCCCGAGCGTCGACTTGCCCGCACCGGACGGGCCGACCAACGCGACCCGGGTGCCGGGAGGTACCCCGAGCGACACCTCACGCAGGACGTCCACCCCGGGCCGGTACCCGAAGTGCACATCGGCCGCCTCGACCTGCCGGCCCTCGGGACGTACGGACTCGTCACCCGCTCCGGGTTCGATCTCCCGTACGCCCACGAGCCGGGCCAACGAGACCTGGGCGACCTGCAACTCGTCGTACCAGCGCAGGATCAGGCCGACCGGCTCGACCATCATCTGCGCGATCAACGCGCCGGTGGTGAGCTGCCCGACATTGATCCAGCCCTGCAGCACGAAGACACCGCCGACCATCAGGGTCGAGGCGAGCACGGTCGTGTGCGTGACGTTGATGACGGGGAAGAGCACCGAACGCAGGAAGAGCGTGTACCGCTCCCACTGGGTCCACTCCCGAACACGCCGGTCCGACAAGGCGATCCGCTCGGTGCCCAGCCGGTGCGCCTCGACGGTACGGCCCGCGTCCACCGTCTCCGCGAGCACCGCGGCCACGGCCGCGTAGCCGGCCGCCTCCGAGCGGTACGCGGAGGGCGCCCGCTTGAAGTACCAGCGGCACCCCACCACGAGCAGCGGCACCGCGATCAGCACGGCCGGTGCCAGCGGCGGCGCGGTGACCGCGAGCCCGCCGAGCAGCAGCACCACCCACACCACACCGATCGTGAGCTGCGGCACGGCCTCCCGCATCGCGTTCGCGAGCCGGTCGATGTCGGTGGTGATACGCGACAACAGGTCGCCGGTGCCCGCCCGTTCGAGCACACCCGGCGGCAGGCCCACGGAGCGTACGAGGAAGTCCTCGCGCAGATCGGCCAGCATCCGCTCACCGAGCATCGCCCCGCGCAGCCGTACGAGACGCACGAAGAAGGCCTGGGCCAGGAGCGCCGCGACGAACAGCCCCACAGTGCGCTCGAGATGGAGGTCCGCCGTCGCACCTTCGGAGGCGTGCTCGACCAGCGAGCCGAGCAGTGAGGGCCCGACCAGGGAGGCGAGCACGGCGGCCGTGTTCACGACGATGAGCAGCGTGAAGGCCTTCCGGTGCCGGCCGAACAGCTCGCGGACATAGCCGCGCACGGTCGCCGTGGAACCCACGGGCAGCGTGTTCGCGCTGTGCGGGGCCGCCGGGTCGTAGGCCGGGGGCGCTACGCCGATCATGCCGACTCCTCCGTTTCGTAAGTCTCGTGTGCGTACGGTTCGCGCGCGTACGTCTGGGCGCACGCCGCCTTTGCGGCCTGCTCGTCCGCGGCCTGCTCGTCCTCGGTCTCGCGCGTGACGATCGCGCGATAGCGGGGCTCGTTGTGCACCAGGTCGCGATGGAGTCCGACCGCCGCCACCTCGCCGTCGTGCACGAGGACGACCCGCTCGGCACGGTCGAGCAGCAGCGGCGACGGGGTCAGGACCACCGCCGTACGGCCCTGGCGCAGGGCGCGCAGACCGTCGGAGATCCGCGCTTCGGTGTGCGAGTCGACCGCGGAGGTCGGCTCGTCGAGCACGAGCACCTCCGGGTCGGTCACCAACGAGCGCGCCAGGGCGAGCCGTTGGCGCTGGCCGCCGGAGAGCGACCGGCCGCGTTCGGTGATCGGCGCCCGCATCGGGTCGTCGTCGAGAGCGGCCTGGGTGAGGGCCTCGAGCACATCCGCGCACTCGGCCGCCTCCAGCGCCTCCTCTGGGCTGACCTTGCCGGAGGCCGGCACGTCGAGCAGCTCGCTGAGCGTGCCCGACAGCAGCACCGGGTCCTTGTCCTGCACCAGCACGGCCGCACGGGCCGAAGCGAGGGGCAGCTCGTCGAGCGGGATCCCGCCCAGCCGTACGGAGGCGACCGGTTCGTCAAGCGAAGGGTGGCCGCCGAGCCGTTCGGCAAGGCGCCCCGCCTCGTCCGGATCCCCGCACACCACCGCCGTCAGCCGGCCGGCCGGTGCGAGCAGCCCGGTCACCGGGTCGTACAAGTCGCCCTCGGGCGTGGTGTGCTCGAGCTTCCCGCTGCCGTCCATCGACCGCTCGATGGAAAGCACCCGCGCCGCCCGGCGGGCCGAGGGGCGCGAGAAGGAGTACGCCATGGCGATCTCCTCGAAGTGCCGCAGCGGGTACATCAGGAGCATCACCGCGCTGTAGACCGTGACCAGTTCGCCGACCTGGATCCGGCCGTCACGGACGAGTCCGATGCCGTACCAGATCACGGCGACGAGCAGCAGCCCGGGAAGCAGCACCTGGACGGCGCTGATCCACGCCCACATCCGCGCACTGCGTACGGCTGCCCGCCGCACCTCCTGCGAGGCCTCGCGATACCGCGTGAGGAACAGCTCCTCGCCGCCGATGCCGCGCAGCACCCGCAGACCCGCGACGGTGTCGGCGGCCAACTCGGTGGCCCGGCCGGCCTTCTCACGCTGGACGTCAGCGAGCTTGGTGGCCCTCGGCAGCAGCGGAATCACCCCGAGTGCGAGCACCGGGACGCCGATCACGACGACCAAGGCCAGCGCGGGCTGGTACACGGCCAGCGCGACACACACCAGGACGACGGTGATGGCGGCCGCGAGGAAACGCGACAGCGCCTCCACGAACCAGCCGATCTTCTCGACATCGCCGGTCGACACCGCGACCACTTCACCGGCCGCCACCCGCCGGGTCAGCGCGGAGCCGAGTTCGGCTGTCTTGCGGGCCAGCAGCTGCTGGACACGGGCCGCGGCGGTGATCCAGTTGGTGACGGCGGTGCGGTGCAGCATCGTGTCGCCGAGCGCGATGGCCGCGCCCGCCAGGACGAGGAACCCGCCCGCGAGGGCGAGCCTGCCGCCATCGCGGTCGACGACCGCCTGTACGGCGTATCCCACCGCGAACGACAGGCCCATCACCGACGAGAAGTGCAGCAGGCCCCAGGCGAAGGATCGGAACTGGCCGCCGATCTGGTTCCGCCCGAGCCACAGCAGGAATCGGGATCCTGAGCGTGCGTCGGGCACACCCGGGTCGGGGTACGGAAGGTCACTGATCTGCATGATGTCCAGAGCTCGGCAGGCGGATGGGGAGGGCGGCCGCGCGGGGTCCGCGGTGGAAAGGGAACGTGCAAGGTTCCCTGCCGGACGCGGGCCGGGGCAAACGATTTTCCGGCCGAGAGCGCTCTTTTCGGACGGGCCGCGGCCTGGGCGCCCGGCGGGCTCACGGTGCTGCCGGGCGCCCAGGGCACGGCCCCAAGGGCCCCACCCTGTCCGTCATGCGCCCCGTGCGAGCATGGAACGCATGCGCATATCCGGTATGCCGCGGTCCTCGCTCGTCGCCGTGGCCCTGGCCGCGGCCCTGACGTCCTGCGGCAGCGGTACGCAGGGCGCCGACGGCGGTACGCGGGACAGTCCCGCGAAAGCCGGTTCCGAGCCGGGCGCTTCACCGACGAAGAACCTCACACGCATCCCCGGCGTCGGCGACCGTCTGCGGCGGCAGATCCCGGCGGACTCCCGTCAGGTCGTCGCCGTCTACGGCCGCAGCGAGGACTCCGCGACGTCCACCGTCGCTCTGTTCACCCGGCACGGCGCCACCTGGGACCGCGAGCGCACCTGGTCCGCGCACAACGGCAGGAAGGGCTGGACCACCGATCATCACGAGGACGACAAACGCAGCCCCGTCGGAGTCTTCACGCTCAGCGACGCGGGCGGTGTCCGCGCCGACCCCGGCGCGAAACTCCCGTACACCCGCTCCGCGGCGGCCTTCACCGCGCCCCGCTCCTGGCCGAAGACGCACTGGCACGACTTCGACCTCGTCATCGCGATCGACTACAACCGCGTCAAGGGCACGGCTCCGAGCGACCCGACCCGCCCCCAGGGACGCTCCAAGGGCGGCTCGATCTGGCTGCACCTGGACCACGGCAGCGGCACGTCCGGCTGCGTCAGCCTGCCCGAACAGGGCATGGAGCACCTGGTGCGCACCCTGGACCCGGAACGGGATCCGGTGATCGTCATGGGCGATCGCGCGCATCTCGAAACCTGATCCCGCTTCCGTCCAACGTCCGCTGTACGTAAGTCCATTGGCGCGCATCCCGCGCACCACCAGGCTGACCACGACCTCGCGGCACCTCGTACCCGGAGCGAGCACAGCACCTCGTACCACCGAGCGAGCACAGCACCCTCGTACCACCGGGAGAGGACGTCCATGACCATGCACAGCACCAGGCTCGGCTCCACCGACGTGCACGTCGGCGAGCTGGGGTTCGGCGGCGGACCGCTCGGGGGCCTGTTCGCGCCGCTCGACGACGAGACGGCCGCGGCGGCGCTCGAGGCGGCCTGGGATGCGGGCATCCGCTACTACGACACGTCGCCGCACTACGGAATCGGTCACTCCGAGCGCCGGATCGGCGACCTGCTCGAGGGCAAGCCGCGTGCCGAGTACACCCTGTCCACGAAGGTCGGCAGGCTGCTGGTGCCCCAGGACGACGAGGGGCGCCTGGACGATGCCTTCCATGTGCCGGCGACCCACCGCCGGGTGTGGGACTTCACCCGTGACGGGATCCTCAAGAGCGTCGAGGACTCGCTGAAGCGGCTGCGTACGGACCGTGTCGACATCCTGTTCCTGCACGACGCCGAGCAGCACTTCGAGGACGCCCTCACCAGTGGCTTCCCCGCGCTCGCCGAACTGCGGGCGCAGGGGGTGGTCGGGGCGATCGGCGCCGGCATGTACGACCCCGCCCTGCTCACGCGGCTGGTCACCGAGGCCGACCCCGACGTGGTGATGCTCTCCGGCCGCTACACCCTGCTCGACCACAGTGCGCTCGACACCCTGCTGCCCGCCTGCGCCGAACACGGTGTGTCGGTGCTCGCCGCGTCCGTGTTCAACTCGGGGCTCCTCGCGAGCGAACAGCCCGTGGAGGGCGCGACGTTCGACTACGCGCCGGCCTCCGCGGAACTGCTGCGGCGCGCCCGCCGGATCGCCGCGGTGTGCCGGGACCACGGGGTGACGCTGCCGCAGGCGGCGCTGGCCTTCGCGCGCCGCCATCCGGTCGTCGCGAGTGTGGTCGTCGGCATGCGCGCCGCGGACGAAGTGACCGCCAATGTCGCGGCGTTCGGGGCCGAGGTCCCCGACGCACTGTGGTCCGCTCTGCACACCGAGGGCCTCATCGACGCCCGCGCACTCCCGCCCACCGACGGCACCTGCCCGGGCTGACGGTCGCCCGGCGAGCGCTGAGGACGCGGCCGGGGCCGTGCCGCCCCGGGTCAACGGGACGGCACCGCAAGGGGATCCGGCTAAGCGGAGGGCTTCTGCGAGTCCACCCCCGACCGCTTCCTGCGCCACTCGCCGCGCGTGAAGTCCGGGATCTCCTGCGGTTCGCCCTTGGCCTTGATCGACAGATGGCTCAGCGGTACGGGCGCGGTCCAGGTGGCCGCGTCGTACACGTCGAAGTCCGGGACGAGGCCCAGCTGCATGGTCTGCATCAGCCGGAAGATCATGATGTAGTCCATGCCGCCGTGGCCGCCGGGCGGGTTGGAGTGCTCCTTCCACAGCCAGTGGTCCCACTCGGCGTAGTCGCCGAAGTTGTGCCACACGTCGTCGCTGTGGTCCGGCTCGAGGTAGATCCGGGACGGGTAGTCCTCGAAGACGCCCTTCGTGCCGCCGAGGCTGTTGATCCTGCTGTACGGGTGCGGCGTGGACACATCGTGCTCGAGCCGGATGACCCGGCCCTTGGCCGTCTGCACCAGGCTGATGGTGCGGTCCGACTCGATGTAGGTCTCCTTCCAGCTCGGGTCGCCGGGCGGCATGTTGGCCTTGCGGTACTCGGCGAGGCCGAGCGCCGGGGTGCCGAAGCTGGAGATATGCGTGACGCGGTCGCCGCGGTTGATGTCCATGTAGTTGGAGACCGGTCCGAAGCCGTGGTTCGGGTACAGGTCGCCGCGCAGGCGCGTGTGCCACAGACGGCGCCACGGGCCTTCGTAGTAGTCCGGGTCGAACATCAGGCCGCGCAGATCGTGGTTGTAGGCGCCGGCGCCGTGCAGCAGGTCACCGAAGAGCCCGGCGTGCGCCATGCGCAGGACGCGCATCTCGTTCTTGCCGTAGCAGCAGTTCTCCAGCTGCATGCAGTGGCGGCGGGTGCGCTCGGAGAGGTTCACCAGCTCCCACAGCTGCCCGAGTTCCATGGCGATCGGACATTCCACACCGACGTGCTTGCCGTTGAGCATGGCGGCCTTCGCCATCTCGAAGTGCCAGTCCCAGGGCGTCGCCACGTAGACGAAGTCCAGGTCGGCGCGCTTGCAGAGGTTCTCGAAGTCGTGGTCGCCCTTGGCGTAGGTGCCGGGGGCGGGCTGCCCCGCGTCCGTCACCTTCTTCGCGCACCTCTCGATCTTCTCCTTGACCGGGTCGCAGATCGCCACGACCTGCACCCCGGGTATCGCCAGGAAGAGATCGATCATGCTGCCGCCGCGGTTGCCGAGCCCGATGATGCCGACCCGGACCGTGCTGCGCGCCTGGAACGGAACGTTGACCATGGTGGCGCCCGACCGCGCTTCGGCTCTGCCGGCCGGTGCGCCCGCCGGGGTGTCGGCCTGCGCGGCACCCGTGCCCACCGCGCCCAGACCGATACCCGCGGCGCCCGCGATACCCGCGGCGCGCAGCGCGGAACGGCGGGACAGGCCCCCGTCGCCGGCGTGGGACTCGTCAGGGGTGGGGGTGGCGTTCTCGTCGTGCATCGGACCTCCGTCGATAAGGCGGGGATGGATGGTGCAACGGCGCCAGCCACCCTCGTCGTGGGAACTCCGTGACGCAAGAGGCCGAAGTGGACAGGGAGTTGGACTTACGTCCCACTGGCTTGGACTCATCGCGGACATAGGTGAGCCGCTTCATCCCTGAACAGGGCAGAGTGTCCGTTCCTGAGCTCCGATCAATTCACCGGTACAGAAGGGAGATCGCGACGGAATGCGCAGGATAAGCGGGGTGGTCGAGCAGCTGCGAACACGGCTGTGCGCGCGGACCCCGGAAAGCGGCGGGCACCGCCTCCGGAAGGCGCCCCCGGACAACGAAGCAGAGCTCGGCCCGCCCGGGGCGGCCCGGGGGGGGGGAGGGCGCGGGGGGGGGGGGGGGGGG
>NZ_JAEIMH010000036.1:62654-69184 GCF_016464295.1 Streptomyces sp. N35
ACCAGCTGCCACCCCGGCTGGGCGCGCGACCCCCGGAACGGGGCGGCCCCCCCCCCCGGAAGGCCCCCCCGGACACGGAACCCGCCCCGGCCCGCAGATGCGGACCGGGGCGGCGTAAGTGCCGTGCGAGGTCAGGCGGTTGGCCGCGTGGCCCGCTCCAGCTCCATCAGTACCGAGTAGTACGAGCGCCCCGTGGCGTGATCCATGCCGACCTCGCACATGCGGTTGGCCGACAGATGCGCGTCGAAGTGGCGTGAGGTGACCATGGCCGCCTCGCGGGCGGTGGCCGACTCGGTGAGCTCCTTGTGCAGCATGCCGCGGTCACCGGCGAAGGCGCAGCAGCCCGCGTCGTCGGGGACGGCGACCTCGTGCGCACAGGCCTCGGCGACGGTCTTGAGCTGGGCGTCGTCGCCCAAGTGCCGCATGGAGCAGGTGGGATGGACCACCGCGGAGTCGACCTTGCGGTGCACGGTGAGGTGGGGGAGCAGTTCATCGGCGGCCCAAACGAGCGAGTCGACGATGGTCAGCTCGGCGTGCAACTGCCGGTTGGCGTCGCTGAGATACGGCACCACCTCGTGCGCGATGCCCAGCGTGCACGAGGACGCGTCGACGACCAGCGGCAGCCTTCCGCCGGCCGTCCAGCCCCAGGCCGCCTCGACGATGCGATTGGCCATCACGGCGTTGCCGTCGTCGTATCCCTTGGAGTGCCAGATCGTCGCGCAGCACGTTCCGGCCACGTCCGAAGGGATCCACACGGGCTTGCCCGCCCGCGCCGAGACGGCCACGACGGACTGCGCGAGCGACGGACCCTTGCGGTCCTCGGGACCGCCGAAGATGCGGTTCACGCAGGCCGGGTAGTAGACGGCGCTCGCTCCCGTACGGGAGGTGCGCGGCAGTTTGCGGGCGGCGGCGCCCGGGACCTCCGGCAGCCACTCGGGCACGAGGTCGGGGCGTACCGCCTTGCGCGCGACGCGGGTCACCGCGGTGAGCAGCTTGTCGCTGATCTTGTCAGCGGCGCCCACCGCGAGCCGCGCCGAGATCTCGACGGCCTTGAAGTTCTTGGCGGCAAGGGCCGCGATCCTCTCCTCGCGCGGCGAGTGCCGTGCGTGCCGGAACGACTTCATCATCATGCCGGTGTCGATCCCGACGGGGCAGGCCAGCTTGCAGGTCGAGTCCCCGGCGCAGGTGTCCACGGCGTCATAGCCGTACGCCTCGACGAGACCGTCCTCCACGGGCGAACCGGGGGGCTGGCGCATCATCTCCCGGCGCAGCACGATCCGTTGGCGCGGTGTGGTGGTCAAGTCGTGGCTGGGGCAGGTCGGTTCGCAGAAGCCGCACTCGATGCACGGGTCCGCGATCAGCTCGACCTTGGGGATCGTCTTCAGGCCGCGCAGATGTGCCTTCGGGTCGCGGTCCAGCACGATCCGGGGAGCGAGCACCCCGTCGGGATCGATGACCTGCTTGATCCGCCACATCAGCTCGGTGGCCTTCTCGCCCCACTCCAGCTCCAGGAACGGCGCGATGTTGCGGCCCGTGGCGTGCTCCGCCTTGAGCGAGCCGTCGAAGCGCTCGACGGTCAGCTTGCAGAACTCGTCCATGAACGCCGCGTACCGCTCCACGTCCGAAGGCTTCGCCGCGTCGAACGCGAGCAGGAAGTGCAGATTGCCGTGGGCCGCGTGCCCCGCGACCGCCGCGTCGAAGCCATGGCGGGTCTGGAGCTCGAGCAACGCGGTGCAGGCATCGGCGAGTTGCCCCGGCGGCACCGCGAAGTCCTCGGTGATCAGCGTTGTACCGGACGGACGCGAGCCGCCGACCGCCGTGACGAAGGCCTTGCGAGCTTTCCAGTAGCCCGCGATGGTCCCCGCGTCCCGGGTGAACTCATTGGTCACCGAGGCGACCGGCGCGACCAGTTCGAGCTCCGTCATCACCTGCGCCGCGGCCTTCTCGTACGCGGCCTGACGCTCCTCGTCCGGCGCGCGGAACTCGACGAGCAGCGCCGTGGTCTCCTTCGGCAGCCGAGCCCAGTCCTGCGGTACGCCCTGCACGCTCACCGAGGCCCGCAGCGTATTGCCGTCCATCAGCTCCACGGCGAGCGCGCCCGCCTGGTTGAACCGCTCCACCGCGGCGGCCGCGTCCCTGAGCGTCGGGAAGAACAGCAGCGCCGAGGAGACCCGCCGGTCCAGCGGCAGCGTGTCGAAGACGACCTCGGAGATGAACCCGAAGGTCCCCTCGGAGCCGACCATCAGGCCGCGCATGATCTCCACCGGCGTCGCACCGTCGAGGAAGGCGTCGAGCCGGTAGCCGTTGGTGTTCTTGATCTCGTACTTGGCGCGGATGCGCCGTACCAGCCCGGGATCCGCCTCGATCTCCCGCTTGATGGCCAACAGCCCTTCGCACAGCGCCGGTTCGGCATGCGCCAGCTGCTCGTCGGCGTCCGGTTCCGCGGTGTCCACGACGGTGCCGGACGGCAGCACGAAGGTCAGCGAGGCAAGGGTGCGATACGAGTTGCGCGTGGTGCCGGCCGTCATCCCGGACGCGTTGTTGGCGACGACGCCGCCGAGCGTGCACGCGATGGCGCTCGCCGGGTCCGGGCCGAGAACCCGCCCGTGCCGCGCGAGCGTGGCGTTGGCGCGCAGGACGGTGGTGCCGGGCTGGATCCGCGCCCGCTCGCCGTCGCCGAGCACCTCGATCCCGGCCCAGTGCTTGCGCACGTCGACGAGGATGTCCTCGCCCTGCGCCTGCCCGTTCAGCGAGGTGCCGGCCGCACGGAAGACCACCTGACGGCCCTTGCCGTGCGCGTACGAGAGCACGGCCGACACATCGTCGATGTCCTCGGCGACCACCACGACCTGGGGCACGAACCGGTAGGGACTCGCGTCGGAGGCGTAGCGCACGAGATCGGAGATGTTCCACAGCACCTTTTCCGACCCGAGCAGGTCGATCAGCTCGCCGCGCAGCGGTTCGGGTGTGCCGGTCGCCTGGCCGTCCTGCACCCGGTCGGGTGAGGGCTCGCCCCGGTCAAGGCGCGGGCGCAGCGCGTCGGGGTTCGGCTCCAGCAAGGGCATCGGGCTCTCCTCGGCGTCGGTCAGTGCCGCCCGGGTTCGTCCACCAGGGCGGAGAGAAGACCGCCGAACACCTCGCGCTGCTCGGCGGTCAATGGAGCCAGGATGTCCTGAGCGGCCGAACGGCGCGCGTCGCGCAGCGTCCGCAGCGCCTCGCGGCCGGTGTCGGTCAGCTCGATACGGATCACCCGGCGGTTCGCCGGATCGGGCGCGCGCCGGACGCAGCCGCCCGCCTCCAGGCCGTCGACGAGCGTGGTGATCGCCCGCGGCACAACCTCCATACGGGCCGCCAGGTCGGCCATCCGCGGCGGCTCGTCGTGATGCGCGAGGTGATGGGACAGGACGCGCAGGAGACGGGACTGGGCCGGGGTGATCCCGAGCCCGGACTCCTCGAGGAGGCGCTTGTTGACGCGGTGCATCCGGCGCGTGAGGCGGAGCAGTTGCTCGGCGAGGAGGCCATCGCGGTCCGTGGCCTGGTCGGTGCCCTGGGTCATACGGCGAGCCTATCAGGACTCCGCTCATTGTGAGTATAGGTAACAATGAGCTATCCTCTTCGGGTGATGTATATACCCCCGCCTTAGGAGGCACATGAAGCCCGCCCACACCGATCTCGAAAGCACCTGGTCCGCCCCGCCCCGCGATCCGGAGAAGCCGCGTGAGCTGCGCCGTATCGCCCGGCTCTTCCGCCCCTACCGTGGCCGGCTCGCAGTCGTCGCCCTGCTCGTAGCCGCCTCGTCCCTGGTCTCCGTGGCCACCCCGTTCCTGCTGAAGGAAATCCTCGACACCGCTCTTCCCGACGGCCGCACCGGGCTGCTCAGCCTGCTCGCCCTCGGCATGATCCTCGCGGCCGTCGTCGGCGGCGTCTTCGGTGTCCTGCAGACCCTGATCTCCACCACGGTCGGCCAGCGCGTCATGCACGACCTGCGCACCGCGGTGTACGGACGTCTGCAGCAGATGTCCCTGGCCTTCTTCACGCGCACCCGCACCGGAGAGGTGCAGTCGCGGATCGCCAACGACATCGGCGGCATGCAGGCCACCGTCACCTCCACCGCGACCTCGCTGGTGCAGAACTTCACGAGCGTGATCGCCACCGTCGTCGCGATGCTCGCGCTCGACTGGCGTCTCACCCTCGTCTCGCTGGTCCTGCTGCCCGTCTTCGTGATGATCAGCCGCAAGGTCGGCAACGAACGCAAGAAGATCACCACCAAGCGCCAGAAGCAGATGGCCGTGATGGCCGCCACCGTCACCGAATCGCTCTCGGTCAGCGGCATCCTGCTCGGCCGCACCATGGGCCGCTCCGACTCCCTGACCAAGTCTTTCGCGGACGAGTCCGAGCGCCTGATCGACCTCGAGGTCAGGTCCAGCATGGCCGGCCGCTGGCGCATGTCGACCATCGGGATCGTGATGGCCGCGCTGCCCGCGCTCCTCTACTGGGCGGCGGGCCTCGCGCAGCACATGGGCGGCCCCGCGGTCACGCTCGGCACCCTCGTCGCCTTCGTCTCGCTGCAGCAGGGCCTGTTCCGCCCCACCGTGAGCCTGCTGTCGACCGGCGTCCAGATCCAGACCTCGCTCGCCCTGTTCCAGCGCATCTTCGAGTACCTGGACCTGCCCATCGACATCCAGGAGCCCGAGAACCCGGTGCGCCTGGCGAAGGTCAAGGGTGAAGTCCGGTTCGAGAACGTCGAGTTCCGCTACGACGACGAGAGCGCGCCCATCCTCGACGCCATCGACGTCACCGTCCCGGCGGGCCGCAGTCTCGCGGTGGTCGGCCCGACCGGCTCCGGCAAGTCGACGCTCAGCTCCCTCGTACCGCGTCTGTACGACGTGACCGGCGGCCGCGTCACCATCGACGGAGTGGACGTTCGCGACCTCGACTTCGACACCCTCGCGGACGCGGTCGGCGTCGTCTCCCAGGAGACGTACCTCTTCCATGCCTCCGTCGCCGACAATCTCCGCTTCGCCAAGCCGGACGCGACCGAGGAGGAGCTTCACGAGGCGGCCAAGGCGGCGCAGATCCACGACCACATCGCGTCGCTGCCGGACGGCTACGACACGGTGGTCGGCGAGCGCGGCCACCGGTTCTCCGGCGGCGAGAAGCAGCGCCTGGCCATCGCCCGTACGATCCTGCGCGACCCGCCGGTCCTGATCCTCGACGAGGCCACCAGCGCGCTCGACACCCGGACCGAACACGCGGTCCAGGAAGCGATCGACGCCCTGTCCGCCAACCGCACCACGATCACCATCGCCCACCGTCTCTCCACGGTCCGCGCGGCCGACGAGATCGTCGTCCTCGACGCCGGCCGGGTGGCCGAACGCGGTACGCACGCCTCGCTCCTGGAGCAGGACGGGCGGTACGCGGCGCTGGTCCGCCGCGACGCGCAGCAGCCCGAAGCGGGTGCGGCCGCGCAGCAGCCGGTGAACGGGAAGCGGCTGGAACCGGTGGCCTGAGCCGGAGTGGGTACACGACCACGCCGAATGTCCGATTTATCGCTTTGTGCGGGTTACCGTGCCCGCATGCGCAACGACAGTGCCCCCCAGGGCAGGATCCGCCTCACCCGCAGAGGCAAGGTCGCTCTCGCCATGACCGGCGCCCTGCTCGCCGGCGCCGCGGCCGGCGTTCCCGTACTGCTCGACCGGCAGGAGCCGCGGCCGCAGGCCAAGACCCTGCTCGTGCCCGAAGGCTGGCGCACCTCGCAGGTGTACGAGGCGATCGACAAGGCACTCGAAGCGGCCCCCGGGACGACGAAGAAGTCCGCGCACACCATCGGTCTGAAACTGCCGGGGGAGGCGGCCGGCCACCCCGAGGGCTATCTGTTCCCCGCCACGTATCCGATCGGCGAGGACGCGACCCCCGCGTCCGTCCTCGCGTACATGGTCGACACCGCGAACCGCCGGTTCGGCGGGCCGAAGGTGAAGGGCGCGGCGGAAGGCCAGGCGGTCTCCGTCTACCAGGCGGTGACGATCGCGAGCATCGCGCAGGCAGAGGCGGAGACGAAGCAGGACATGGGCAAGGTGGCCCGGGTCGTCTACAACCGCATGAACCTCGGTATGCCGCTCCAGATGGACTCGACCATCAACTACGCGCTGAACCGCTCCACGGTGGACACCTCCATGACCGACACCCGGATCTCCAGCCCGTACAACACGTACGCCCGCACCGGCCTGCCGCCCACACCCATCGCCAACCCGGGCGACGACGCCCTCGCGGCGGCACTGAACCCGCCGCAGGGCGACTGGCTGTACTTCGTCACGGTCAAGCCGGGGGACACCCGCTTCACGGCGGACTACGCCGAACACCAGCGCAACGTCGAGGAGTTCAACGCGGCGCGGCAGGCGGAGAAGCAGACACAGGCGAAGAACGGTTCGGCAAGCGTCAGTTGACCGTCGCCGCAACCGGCCGGGACGCGGGCGCCGCCCGGTGGGGCCGCGGGGGGCGGGTCTCCCCCCCCCCCCCCCCCCCCCCCCCCG
>NZ_JAEIMH010000036.1:69194-85497 GCF_016464295.1 Streptomyces sp. N35
ACGCCGGCGCCGGCTGCTGTGCCAGCAGGCGCCGGATCTCCGCCACCGCCGCGCGTCCCGCCCGGTTGGCGCCGATCGTGCTCGCCGAAGGCCCGTAACCGACCATGTGGATACGGGGATCGCGTACCGCACGCGTTCCTTCGAGCCGTATCCCGCCGCCCGTCTCGCGCAGCCGCAGCGGTGCGAGGTGGTCGACGACCGGGCGGAAACCGGTGGCCCACAGAATCACATCCGCCCGGATCTCCCGGCCGTCGGCCCAGGCGATGCCGTCCGGCGTGATCCGGTCGAACATCGGCTGCCTGTCGAGCACGCCGTCGGCGATGCCTCGACGAATCGCGTCGTTCAGGGGCAGGCCCGTCACCGAGACGACACTGCGCGGCGGCAGCCCCTGCCGCACCCTGTCCTCGACGAGTGCCACGGCCGCGCGGCCCTCCTCCTCGCCGAACGGGCCCTCGCGGAACACCGGTTCACGCCGGGTGACCCAGGTGGTGGACGCCGCGTACGGCGCGATCTCCAGGAGGTGCTGGGTGCCCGAGGCCCCGCCGCCCACGACCACCACCCGCTGCCCGGCGAACTCCTGCGGCCCGGGGTACTGCGCGGTGTGCAACTGCCGTCCGCGGAAGGTCTCCTGGCCGGGGTAGCGCGGCCAGAACGGCCGGTCCCAGGTGCCCGTCGCATTGATCAGCGCACGGGTGGCGTAGGTGCCTTCGGAGGTCTCGACGAGCAGCCGACCGTCCTCGCCCTCGCGTACGGCGGTGACGTCCACGGGGCGGTGCACGCGCAGGTCGAATTTCTCCTCGTACGCGGTGAAGTACTCGCCGATCACCTCCGAGGAGGGGCGCGCGCCGTCGGCGCCGGTCAGCTCCATGCCCGGCAGGGCATGCATGCCGTGCACGCGCCCGTACGTCAGCGTCGGCCAGCGGAACTGCCAGGCGCCGCCCGGGCGGGGTGCGTGGTCGAGCACCACGAAGTCGCGGTCGGGCTGGTAGCCGGTGCGGCGCAGGTGGTAGGCGGCGGACAGTCCGGCCTGCCCGGCGCCGATGACCACTGCCTCGACGTGCCGTGCTTCTCGTACCCCGATGTCGTTCACGTTTCTACTAACCGTCGGGGTTGCCGGGATCTTCCCGCTCGAGCGGTGTGGTGGGCCCGGCAGTCCGCCGGGCCCACCACACCGGCCCCGTATCGGAGCAGGAGCCGGTCGCGCCGTCAGCGCTGCTGTGTCAGGAGGCCCCGACCGGAGGGGAGGGGGGCGGAGGAGGCCGTAGTCGCCGCCGCTGCTGGGGCTGCGCCCCTGGTAGAGCAGCTGCAGACGGCAGGGGTCGACGGTCATGGTCTGGTCGGGGCTGGTGCGGAGCAGTTCGCCGTGGCTGATGTCGTTCGTCCAGGTCGCGCCGCTGTTGGCCTTGCCGGCGAAGGGGTTGCCCTCGGTCGCGGCCTGGGGTGTCCATGAGCCGCTCAGGCTGGTGGCCGTGAACGAGCGGAAGTAGCGGCCCTGAGCGCCGATCGCCTCGACGATCATGAGGTAGCGGTTCTGGCCCTGGAGCTTGTAGACCTGCGGGGCTTCGAACAGGTTGTTGGTCGTATCGCTCATGATCGTGGTGTAGGTCGAGCCGAAACTACCCGGGAAGTTCCCGATCGGCATGGCGGCCCGGTAGATCTTGCCGTTGTCGCCGGCGAAGAACAGGTACATGTTCGTGCCGTCGGCGATAAGGGTCTGGTCGATGGGGCCTGTTCCGGAGCCGCTGATGCTTCCGGAGAAGAGCTCCCGGGGCGCCGACCAGCCGTTGGGGTTCGTGGGATCGCTCGACGTCCGGTAGGAGAAGGCGGTCGCACCCCACTGGTAGGCGAGCACCCAGATGTCCTTCGGCGCGAAGTGGAAGAGCGTGGGCGCGACGGTGGAGGCCGACATCGCGTTCTGGCCGGCGGAGGCCATCTGGGACCAGTCGGTGAAGGGGGTGAAGTTCATCGAGCCCCAGCTCGTGCCCGTGTCGTGCGTCGTCGCATAGACGAGTTGCCTGCCGTTGTGCGGAACGACGGTGAAGTCCTTGAGCGAGACCCAGCCCGGCTTGGGCTGTGCCAGCGCGCCCGTCGATGTCCAGCGGTAGGTCGACGGAAGGTCGCAGGGCCCGTTGCCGCCGCTGACCTTGACGAACTGCCACTGCTGGTTGGCGCCGCCCCAGTCGTCGTACTGGACGATGTTGGCGTTGTCGGCGGTGGATGCGCCCTGCACTTCGAGGGCCTTGTTGCTGTGGCGGGCGATCAACCGCACGTAGCCGTCCGGGCTGTCGGCCAGCCGCCACTGCTGGTTGGTGCCGTTCAGGTCGGCCCACTGGACGATCGCGCCGCCATTGGCGGTGGAGAAGTTATGGACGTCGAGCACCTTGCCGGAGTGCCGGGACTTGATGCGGTAGTACCCGCCGCCGGAGTCGACGAACTGCCACTGCTGCTGGCTCTGATCGTTCCTCGTCCACTGGGTGATCCGGGCGCCGTCGTTCGTCGCCAGGTTGTACACGTCGAGGGCCTTGCCGCTGGTGCGATTGACCAGCACGTACGAGGCGTTGGGGTCGACGGTTGCGGCGGCTGCCGGCTGGGCACCGAGGAAGCCGGCCACGAGCAGTAAGGGCGCGAGGGCGGCGAGCAGGCGTTTCAGGCGGACTGGGGACGCAAGGTGGAACCGCATCGGGCGGCCTCCTTTTCCGAGAGAGGGCAGAGATCGGTCGCAGCTGCAAACAAGCTGGTGCCTGTGGGGCGCTCTCGCCGGAGCGTCTCGCTCTTGGTCGAGGTGAGAGGTCTCCGGCCTCAGGCGTACGGACGGCGGTCGGTTGTGGCCGCTGCCGCCGGAGTGTCTTCAAGCCGACGGGCCCTGCCGTTGCCCCGGAGGTTCTGGTCAGGTGGATCTCTGGAGCGGGAACGACCCGTCGATCGCGAAAGCCTTCCGAGAATTTCTCGGTTCCTTTCGACGGCACAAGCTAGGAATGCGAAGGCGCCAGGTCAAGACCTGCCGCTGATCTGTCTGCAATTAGCGCCCCGTCCAAGGGACTTGACCGACGCCGTCGAGAGGTCGGCGAGAGACTCCCTCGACTGGCGTCGGTCCGAAAAGTTTCGGGACAGGAACGGAAACTAGTTCTGCGCGAAGCATTGACGATCCACCGTCAATCCCTCAATCATCCCTGTCTGAAGAGCCGACCACAGTTCGATATGTCGAACGATGCGAGTTCCGATCCACCTGCACCGCATGACAGTTCCGCGCATCACAGCACCCGCGCCACCCCGTCTTTCCGTTCCCACGAGGTTCGCACCAGCGCATTCCGCCGCCTCGCGTCCGGCCGCAGCAGTCCCTTCGTGATCTCTACCCTGGAGGCACAGTCATGGGCTCGTATGCCATCCCCCCACCCGCCGTCCGCCGAAAGCTGGGTGGTCTGCTCACCGCGCTGATCGTCGGCGTCCTGGTCGCGGTCGGCACACTGGTCGCGCCGACAGGCGCACACGGCGCCGAGAACACGCTCGGCGCCGCGGCAGCACAGAGCGGGCGCTACTTCGGCACCGCCATCGCCTCGGGCAGGCTGGGCGACTCGGCGTACACGACGATCGCGGGCCGTGAGTTCAACTCGGTGACGGCCGAGAACGAGATGAAGATCGACGCCACCGAACCTCAGCGTGGGCAGTTCAACTTCGCCGCCGGTGACCGCGTCTACAACTGGGCGGTGCAGAACGGCAAGCAGGTACGCGGCCACACCTTGGCCTGGCACTCCCAGCAGCCCGGCTGGATGCAGAGCCTCAGCGGCAGCTCGCTGCGCCAGGCGATGATCGACCACATCAACGGCGTGATGGGCCACTACAAGGGCAAGATCAAGCAGTGGGACGTCGTGAACGAGGCCTTCGTCGACGGCACTTCGGGAGCTCGGCGCGACTCCAACCTGCAGCGCACCGGAAACGACTGGATCGAGGTCGCCTTCCGTACCGCGCGAGCCGCCGACCCGGCCGCCAAGCTCTGCTACAACGACTACAACGTGGAGAACTGGACCTGGGCCAAGACCCAGGCCATGTACGCCATGGTCCGTGACTTCAAGCAGCGCGGCGTGCCGATCGACTGCGTCGGGTTCCAGTCGCACTTCAACAGCGACAGCCCCTACAACAGCAACTTCCGTACCACCTTGCAGAGTTTCGCCGCCCTCGGCGTCGACGTGGCCATCACCGAACTCGACATCCAGGGCGCCTCGGCCGCCACCTACGCCAATGTGACCAACGACTGCCTGGCCGTCCCGCGCTGCCTCGGCATCACCGTCTGGGGTGTGCGCGACACCGACTCCTGGCGACCGGAGCACAGCCCGCTGCTGTTCAACGGCGACGGCAGCAAGAAGCCCGCGTACACCGCGGTCCTCAACGCACTCAACGGCGGCTCCACCACGCCCCCCGAGGGTTCCGGGCAGATCAAGGGCGTCGCTTCGGGCCGCTGCCTGGACGTGCCGAACGCGGGCACCGCCGACGGTGCCCAGGTCCAGCTGTGGGACTGCCACAGCGGCACCAACCAGCAGTGGACGCACACCGCCGCCGGTGAACTCAGGGTCTACGGCAACAAATGCCTGGACGCGGCCGGCACCGGCAACGGCAGCAAGGTCCAGATCTACAGCTGCTGGGGCGGCGACAACCAGAAATGGCGCCTCGCCTCCGACGGAACGATCGTCGGCGTCCAGTCCGGCCGCTGCCTCGACGCCACCGCGGCCGGCACCGCCAACGGCACCCTGATCCAGCTCTACTCCTGCTCGAACGGCAGCAATCAACGCTGGACCCGCACCTGACCCAGCGGGCATCCCCGCCCGTGGGCTTCGTGGTCTCGGTTGAGCTTCCTGGTCAGCCCAGGAAGCTCAACCGCACCCGCCGCTCCGGGTTGTCCACATTGGTGTCCACCAGGCACACCGACTGCCAAGTCCCCAGCTCCAGGCTCCCCTCGATCACCGGCAGGGTCGCGTGCGGCGCCACGAGCGCCGGCAGGACGTGGTCACGGCCGTGGCCGGGGGAGCCGTGGGCGTGCTGCCAGCGGTCGTCGGCCGGGAGGAGCGAGTGCAGGGCGGCGAGCAGGTCGTCGTCGCTGCCCGCGCCCGTCTCGATGACGGCGATCCCCGCCGTGGCGTGCGGCACGAAGATATTGAGGAGTCCGTCGCGGCCGGACGCCACGTCGCGGAGGAAGGCCTCGCAGTCGCGGGTGAGGTCGACCACCCGTTCCGAGGTGCCGGTGGACAGGTGGAGGATGCGGCTCGTGAAGGCATCGGACATGCCGTCCATTGTCCCGGCTTCGCGGCGTTCGTGACGCCCCAGGGGTGAGCGAAAAGCTGAGCCTCAGGAGAAGGGTGAGACTTCCGGGGTCCGTTGCAGGTCAGACTCCCGTATGGCGTAGGCCTAAGGTTAGGCTAACCTTCCGGCGTGCGAGTTGTTGAAGAGAGCTCCGAGGACCGGCGTTCGCGCGGACACGAGTTGTCCGCCACGGATGTCACCGTGGCCTATGACGGCGTCGACGTCGTCCATGGCGCCGTGATGACGCTGCGCCCCGGCGAAGTCACCGTGCTCGTCGGGCCGAACGGCAGCGGCAAGTCCACGCTGCTGCGGGCGCTCGCGCGGCTGCAGCGGCCACGGACCGCGACCCTCACGCTCGACGAGGACACCGACGGACTCGCTTTGAGCCCGCGGGAGTTCGCCCGCAGCGTCGCCCTGCTCACCCAGGGCCGGCCCACGCCCAGCGGACTGACCGTGCGCGACGTCGTCGAGTTCGGCCGCTACCCGTATCGCAGCCGCTGGGGCAAGACCGATCCGGGCGGCACGGAAGCCGTGGACCGCGCGCTCACGATGACGGACATGGCCGGCCTCGCCGAGCGCGGGGTCGAGCACCTCTCCGGCGGTCAGCTGCAGCGGGTCTGGCTCGCCGGCTGTCTCGCCCAGGAGACCGGCGTCCTGCTCCTCGACGAACCCACCAACCACCTCGACCTGCGCTACCAGGTCGAACTCCTCGACCTGATGCGCGATCTCGCGGACGGCCACGGCATCGCCGTCGGCGCCGTCCTGCACGACCTCGACCAGGCCTCGGCCGTCGCCGACCGGATCGTGCTGCTGTGCGACGGCCGGGTCATCGGCGACGGCGACCCCGAGGACGTGCTCACCGCCGAGCGGCTCACCGAGACGTACGGCATCCGTATCGAGGTCGACACAGATCCCCTCACCGGCCATCTGCGCACCCGCGCGATAGGCCGTCACCACTCGCGAAGCGAAAGGCTCACCACCCAGTCATGAGGCGCATTCTGCTCGCCGCGGCCGTCACCACGGCAGCGGCTCTCACTCTGTCCGCCTGCGGAACCACCGAGCCCGCCGCCGACAAGAAGGACGACAAGAAGTCGTCCGAGGCCATCAACCTCACCGACGGCACCGGTGCCAAGGTCAAGCTCGACGGACCGGCCAAGAAGGTCATCGCCACCGAGTGGAATATCGTCGAGCACCTCGTCGAACTCGGCGTGGACCCGGCGGGCGTCTCCGACGTCAAGGGCTACAAGCAGTGGGACCAGGCCGTCCCGCTGACGAGCAACCCCAAGGACATCGGCACCCGCGGCGAGCCCAGCATGGACTCCATCGCGGCGCTCTCGCCGGACCTGATCGTGGCGACCACGGACCTCCCCGCGGCCGCGATCAAGCAGCTCAAGAAGGTCGGCACGGTCATCACGCTGAAGCCCGCCGACGCCAAGGACCCGTTCGGTCAGATGACCAAGAACCTGGACCTCCTGGCCCAGGCCACCGGCACCACCGACAAGGCCGACCAGCTCAAGAAGGACTTCGACGCCAAGGTCGAAGAGGGCAAGAAGGCGCTCGCCGACGCCGATCTCGCCGGTGCGAACCTCGCGTTCGCCGACGGCTACGTCGACGGTAACCAGGCCTCGATCCGCCCGTTCACCAGCGGTTCGCTGATCGGCGCCGTCAACGAGAAGCTCGGTCTGAAGAACGCCTGGACCGTCGAGGGCGACCCGGCCTACGGCCTGGGCACGACCGACCTCGAGGGCCTCACCAAGCTGCCCGAGGACGTCCACTTCGCCTACATCGCGAACAAGGACGACAAGTCCAGCACCCCGTTCACCGGCATCTTCGCCAAGGACAAGGTGTGGACCTCGCTGCCGTTCGTGAAGGCCGGCAATGTGCACCGGCTCGACGACGGTATCTGGATGTTCGGCGGCACCGGGTCGATGAGCGCCTACATCGACAACCTCGTGAAGGCGCTGACCAAGTAACCGATGGCCGTCACCGCAACCACCCCCGCAACCCGTCCGCAGGCGGCCGCACCGTCCCGTTCGGGCGCGGCCGCGGTGACGGCCCTCCTGGTCCTCGTCGTGGCCGTGCTCGCGGCCGTCGACATCACCCAGGGCACCGCCGACGTGGGCGCCTTCGAGGTCTGGAAGGCGCTCACGGGGCAGGCCGAAGCAGGCGACTCCTCCGTGGTGATCGCCTCCCGGCTGCCGCGCATGGTCGCCGGTCTGCTCATCGGCGCCGTACTCGGCATGGCAGGTCACACGCTGCAGGCCATCAGCCGCAATGTGATCGCCTCGCCCGACACCCTCGCCGTCAACGCCGGTTCGTACTTCGCCCTCGGCGTCGCCGCGGCCACCGGCGTCTCGCTGCCGCTGCTCGCCTCCTCGGGCATCGCCTTCTTCGGCGGGCTCGCCGCCGGCGCGGTCGTCCTGGCCCTGTCCGGTCTCGGTGCCGGCACCGTACGCCTCGTGCTTGCGGGCACCGCCCTCACGCTGGGCCTGACGTCCATCACCGAAGGCCTGTTGCTGCTGTTCCCGCTGGAGACCGAGGGCCTCCACGAGTGGAACCAGGGCAGCATCGCGCAGAACGGCTTCGACGGCATCCTGCAGATGCTCCCGGTCGCCGTCCTCGCACTCGTCGGCCTGATGCTCCTCGCGCGCCGCGTCGACGCCCTTGCGCTCGGCGACGACGCCGCCCGCGGTGTCGGCGTGCCGGTACGCTCCACCCGCGTCACGGCCGTGACGCTCGCGGCCCTGCTCTCGACAGCCGCCGTCACCCTCGCGGGCCCCATCGGCTTCGTCGGTCTGTGCGCTCCGGCGCTCGTACGGTTCCTCGCACGCCGTTTCCGTACCTTCAACAAGTCCCGGGCGAGCCTGCCGTTCTCGGCGCTCGCCGGGGCCGCCCTGGTGCTCGGCTCCGACGTGGTCCTGCGGGCCCTCGTCCCCGCCGACACCGCTGTCGCGGTGCCCACCGGCGTGGTCACCAGCCTGGTCGGCGCGGTGTTCCTGGTCGTCCTCGCCGCACGGGTCAAGGACGCGGGCGGTTCGGTCGCGGCCGACCGGCTGCGGATCCGCAGCCGGGGCGTCTTCCTCACCACCACCGTCGTCCTCGTCATCGCCCTCGTCGGCGTGATGATCGCGTCCGTGCTGCTCGGTGACGCCAAGCTGCTGCTCGGCGACGTCCTCAACTGGGTGCAGGGCAGGGCCGCCCGGAGCGTGTCCTTCGTCCTCGACACCCGTATGCCGCGCGTCACGGCGGCCCTGCTCGCGGGCGGCGCACTCGCGCTCGCCGGCACGCTCATCCAGGCCGTGACCCGCAACCCGCTCGCTGAACCGGGCACCTTGGGCGTCTCGAACGGTGCGGCCGTCGGCGCGATCCTCCTGATCACCACCGTGCCGACGGCCGGCGGATGGGAGGTGGCGGCCGCGGCACTGGTCGGCGCGACGGTCACCGCGGCGATCGTCTTCGGCCTCTCCGCCAGGGGCGGCTTCCAGCAGAACCGGGTGGTGCTCGTCGGCTTCGGTATGGCGACGGCCGGGTACGCGCTGACCAGCCTGATGATCATCCTCACCGACCCGTTCAACGCGACCAAGGCCCTGACCTGGCTCTCCGGCTCCACCTACGGCCGGACCTTCGTCGACACCTGGCCCCTCGCGGTGGTGCTCGCCGCCGGTGTCGCCATCTCGGTGGCCCGCCGCGCCGAACTGGACCTCGTCTCACTCGACGAGGACACCCCGCGCCTGCTCGGACTCAACCTCGGCAGGGGACGCCTGGGCTTCCTGGTACTCGCCGTCCTGCTCACCGCGACCGCGGTGGCCGCCGCCGGCACCATCGCCTTCGTCGGCCTCGTGGCCCCGCATGCGGCCCGCGCCCTGGTCGGCCGTCAGCACGCCCGCGTCGTGCCGGTCTCGGTACTGCTCGGCGCGATCCTCGTCTGCACGGCCGACGTGGTCGGCCGCACGGTCATCGCTCCCGCGCAGCTGGGCGCGGGTCTGATGACCGCGGTGATCGGCACGCCGTACTTCCTGTATCTGCTGGTACGCAGCCGGCGCTAGCTGCTGTCCGTTCAGCCGTGGCCCGGGGTGCCGACGTGCCCCGGGCCACGCTCTTGTTCCCGGGCCCGCCGCGCCACGATCGTCTGGAAGTTGGGGCAGGTCAGCAGGTCCTCATGAGGGCAGTCCAAGCCGCACTCCACGAGGGCGAGCTGGGCCTGGAGCCGCGCGATGTCGGCCTGCAGAGCGGCCCGACGGTCCGCGAGCAGCACGCGACGCGGCGCACCGGCACGCGCGGACGTGAGTGTGTGGATCTCGGCCAGGGAGAGCCCGGCGTCCTTGGCACACAGGATCGCGCCGACCCGGAGCAGGTCCTCCTGCCCGTACACACGGCGCCCCGCGGGATCCCGGCCGGGAGCCAGCAGGCCGACTCTCTCCCAGTGGCGCAGGACATGGGTGGCGAGCCCGTAGTGCTCCGCGAGCTCGCCAATGCTCAAGGCCCCGGCCGGTGTTGACTTCATGCCGACATGAAGTCGCACTCTGGGGCGTATGTCCACTCACCCCACGCGGGCAGAGTCCGCGCACCCCGCCCTGTCCGAGTCCGCGCGCTCCGGCCCGTCCGAGTCCGCGCACCCCACCCCACCCGACACCGCGCACGGTCAGCAGCCCGGCCAGGACCCGGTCCCTGAGCTGATCGCCCTGCTCGACGCCCTGGACGCCATGCCCGTGGCCCGCCGGCTGCGCGGCCGTACGTACGACCTGCTGGAAGCCGGTCCCGGCAGCCGGATCGTCGACGCGGGCTGCGGCGCAGGGCGGGCGGGCGCCGGGCTCACCGAGACCGGCGCCCGGGCCACCCGGGTCGCCCTCCGTCCCCGCGTGCTGCACGTCGCCCGCGAGCGCTGCCCGAAGGGGGACTTCCGCGAGGGCGATCTCGCGGAACTTCCTTTCGGCGACGCCACGTTGGACGGCTACCGCGCCGACAAGGTCCTGCACACCCTTCCCGACCCGGCGCGGGCCGTGGCCGAGGCCGCGCGCGTGCTGGTGTCCGGCGGGCGTGCCGTGCTCGTGGGGCAGGACTGGGACACCCTCGTCATCGACTCCGGCGACCCGGCCCTGACCCGCACGATCGTGCAGGCCCGCGCCGACCTGACCACCAGCCCGCGGGCCGCCCGGGCCCATCGCGCCCTGCTGCTCGACGCGGGCTTCACGGAGATCGGCGTGGAGGTGCACACCGCCGTCTTCACCGGGGGCTCCGCCCTGCCGCTGCTCACCGGAGTGGCCTCGGCGGCCCACGAAGCGGGCGCGGTCACCGCGGACGAGGCCGGGCGCCGGCTCGCCCACCCGCCCCGGGGGGCCGCCGCGGACCGGTTCTTCGTGGCGATCCCGATGTTCCTGGCCGTCGGCACGAAACCCTGAGAGACCTGAGTGCCCTGAGAGCCGTGTGCGTCATCCGAGCCCTGAGAGCCGAATGCGTCAGCGGGCGGTCAAGTCCCGGCCGGGCGCGGTCTCAGTGACCGCTCAGCCAGTCGTACGCGGCCTGCGCCGTGAACTCCCGCTGGCCGCCGCGGAACAGCAGACCCGCGGTCGCGAACTCCGCGTCGTCCGCCGCCGAAGCCACGTACGGAATCGCGATGCAGCGCATCCCGGCCTTGTGCGCCGCCACCGTGCCGGGCGCCGCGTCCTCGAGGACCACGCAGTCCGCCGGCTGCACACCGAGCCGGCGGGCCGCCTCGAGGAACACATCCGGCTCCGGCTTGCCGTGCGCCACCTCGTCGGCCGAGACGGCCATCGTCAGATACGCGTCCAGGCCGGTGCCCTCGAGGATCGCGTGGATCGCGGCGAGCGAGGAACCGGAGGCCACGATCATGGGAACCCCGTCCTCGTGCAGCCGCCGCACGAACGTCACCATCTCCGGGTACGCATGCGTGGAGCGGCGGGCGAGCCGCAGGTAGATGGAGTTCTTCTCGTCCAGGAGCTCGTCGAGGGGATCCGTGATGCCGTACTTGTCCTGCCAGATCTGCAGCGTCTCGGCGGTGGACACACCGATGTACTGCTCGTGCTCCTGCCAGGTGAGTGTCACCCCGTAGCGCGCGAGCACCTCGCGTCCGGCTTCGAAGTAGTTGGGCTCGCTGTCGACGAGGGTGCCGTCGAGGTCGAAGACGACCGCCGTACGGCCGAGAGGACTGGTGCTGTTCGAGGTGCTCATACGTCAAGCATGCCGTGGCCGTCCGGCCTCGGCGGCCCGGCCCACCTGTTCCACCAGCGGAAGCACCCGGTGCGGCACCCGCTCGCGCAGCGCCACCTCGGTGCGGGTGCGGACCACGCCGGGCAGCGAGATCAGCTGCTGGATGACGTCCTCCAGATGCGCGTTGTCCCGGGCCGCCACCCGGGTCAGCAGATCCCCGCCCCCCGTGATCGAGAACGCCTCGATGATCTCCGGCACCTGGGCGAGAGCGTCCCCCACATCGTCGAGATGCCCCTGGGTCACCTCGACGTGCACGAAGGCGAGGACGGGATGGCCGAGCGCACCCGGTGACAGCGTCGGCCCGGACCCGGTGATCACCCCGTCCCGCTCAAGGCGGTCGAGCCGCGCCTGCAGGGTGCCGCGCGCGATGCCCAGGATCCGCGCGTACTCCCGCACGCTCGTGCGGGGCTGTTCGATCAGCAGACGCAGAATCCGTGCATCCAGCGCATCGACTGCCATTGGCCCTCCAGTGGCCGTACGAATGAAGCTTCGACTGTACCAACGGCTCAGCGTAGTCGACCTGAGTTGAGCCACTAGGCCCGTGAATGCTTTCCTTAGGCGGTCGATGGCGCTGCGGGAGCTTCCGCGGCGCTTTTTCATGTCCGTGCGCGGCCCCAGGCCGGGCGGACCACGGAGCGAGGGCGTACGCGGGGAACGCGCGCGCCAGGCGGGGGTGAGTGAGCGCGGTGAAGAGGATGTTCGTCGCACCGGATCCGGGACGGCTGCGCCTGCGGGTCTCCTTGCGAGCGGTGCTCGGTATCGGCCTGGCCGTCGCGGCCGCCGAACTCGCCGGGTTCTCCCTGACGGCCTCCATCACCGGCGGGCTCGCCGCCCTGCTCGCGCTCTTCACCGTCGCCGACGCCACCGTCCGTCGCCAGGCCGTGACCACCGCGCTGCTCCCGGCGGCCGGCTTCCCGGTCCTCGCGCTCGCCGCCTCGCTGCACGGGGTGCCGCTCGCCCGGGACGCGGCCTTCGTGGCCGTGGTCTTCGCCGGTGTGTACGCGCGGCGCTGGGGTGCGCGCGGGCATGCGCTCGGGATCTTCGCGTTCATGATGTTCTTCGTCACGCAGTTCCTGCACGCGCTGCCCGCTCAACTCCCCGAGCTGTACGCCTCCGTGGCCATCGCCCTGGCCGCCTCATCGACGGTCCGCTTCGGCCTGTGGTGCATCGAGCGCCGCACCCCGCCCGCCGTACCGCCCGCCCCGCTCGAGGGGCGGGGTCTCGCCCGGCCGAGCACCCGGCAGGCGTTCCAGGCCGCGGCGGCCTGCACGTTCGCCGTGGCCCTCGGACAGTTCGTCTCGGGCGACCGCTGGTACTGGGCCGTCGGCACCGCCTGGTGGATCTTCGTGAACACCGCGTCGCGCGGCGAGACGCTCGTGCGCGGATTCCGCCGCGTCCTCGGCACGGTCATCGGTATCGCGGCAGGACTGCTGATCGCCGTACCGCTGCACGGAGCGCCCGCGCCGACCGCCGCCCTGGTGGCCGTCTGCGTCTTCGGGATCTTCTACACCGCGGCGCCCTCGTACAGCTGGATGATGTTCTTCGTCACCGTGATGGCGGGCCTCCTGTACGGGCTGCTCGGTGTGCTCCACCCCGGACTGCTCGGGCTCCGTTTCGTCGAGACCGCCGTGGGCGCCCTGGGTGCGGCGCTCGCCGTGCTGTTCGTGCTGCCGATCACCACACACCGTGCGACGGACGCCTGGATCAAGCGCGCCCTCGGCCGCGTGCACACCTGCACCACCGAGGCCGCGCGAAGGCTCGCCGGTGACCCGTCGGCCGACGCGGCGCTCCTCAAGGAGGCACTCGGTGACCTGGAGGCGCTGCTCGCCCGGGTACGGATGGCTCTCGCCCCGCTCGTCCACCCGCTGAGCCCCCAGCGCGCCCGCAAGCAGCGCGCCCGTCAGATCCTTGCCCTGCTCGACGACTGCGCCCGCGAGATCCGGGGCCTGGCCGCGATCGCCGCCGACCCCGTCGCCTCGCACGACGCCCGGCTCACCGCCGCGTGCGCACGTGTGGAGACCGCGGTCGCCGCGCTCGTCGGCGCCGAGGCAGGCAGCGCGCACCACCCGGAACCACTCGCCGCACCCGCGCACCCCGCTGCCGAACCGGCCCTCGAGCACCTGCACGCACTGGAGCGGGCGCTCGTCTCGCTGGCCGCGCCCTTGCGTCAGGCTCCGCGCTCCCCGCTGGCCGGGGCCTGACAACAGCGCCCCGGCGCCCCACCTGCGGCATGTACAGCCGGCCCCTGAATGGGGCACTTTCACGGGGCACATACACGGTGGGTCAGTGGGGGCCGGGGGTAAGCCCCGCGTCACACAGGGGATCAGCGCACGGGCCGTGCGGGAGCGGCCCGTGTTCCCAGGACGCGGGAGGACACACCATGCGCAACTTCCTGCGCCGTGACCAGGCCACCCTCACCGGTCTCGGCCATGCGCCCGAGGGCACCACCCCCTCCGCTCTGCTTCCCGATGCTCTTCCGCAGCACGACGGCCGGTCGGCAGATGCCGAAAAGCTCCGCGACCACCCCGGCCACGATCAGCGGTCGCTGTGGCGGCAAGCCGCCGAATTCATCGCCCACCACCACCGGGAGGACCTGGCCGGCGCGGATCCGGCCCGCAGACTCGCGCAGGTCCGCGCCGAACTCGACTCCACCGGCACCTACCGGCACACCGACGACGAGCTGGCCTTCGGGGCACGGGTCGCCTGGCGCAACGCCAACCGCTGCATAGGCCGCCTGTACTGGCGCTCACTGCGCATCCGCGACCGGCGACACCTCACCGGCGCCGAGGACATCGCCGCCGAGTGCGTCACGCATCTGCGCGAGGCCGCGAACGGGGGCCGCATCCGCCCCCTGATCACCGTCTTCGCCCCCGACCGTCCGGGCCGCCCGGCGCCCCGGATCTGGAACGAGCAGCTCATCCGGTACGCCGGCTACACCGCCGAGGACGGCACGGTCACGGGTGACCCGCGCAACGCCGGACTCACCGCACTCGCCCACTCCCTCGGCTGGCCCGGCGGCCCCGGCACCCCCTTCGACGTACTGCCGTTGGTGATCCAGGAACCGGGCAGCTGCCCGCGCTGGTATCCGCTGCCGCCCGACGCCGTACTCGAAGTACCGATCGAACACCCGGAGTTCGGCTGGTTCCATCTGCTCGGCCTGCGCTGGCACGCCGTACCCGCACTCGCCGACATGTGCCTCGAGATCGGCGGCATCTGCTACCCGAGCGCTCCGTTCAACGGCTGGTACATGGGGACGGAGATCGGCGCGCGCAACTTCGCCGACACCGACCGCTACGACCTGCTCCCCGTGATCGGCGCCCGCCTCGGCCTCGATCTGCGCGACGAGCGTTCGCTCTGGCGCGACCGGGCTCTCGTCGAACTCAACCGGGCCGTCCTGCACTCCTTCGACCGCGCGGGCGTCACCGTCACCGACCACCACACCGAATCCCGCCGCTTCCTCACCCATATCGGCCGCGAGGAGCGCAGCGGCCGCCCCGTGGGCGCGGACTGGTCGTGGATCGTGCCGCCGATCTCGGGCTCGGCGACACCGGTCTTCCACCGGACGTACGACACGACGGAGCACCATCCCGCCTATGTGCACCATCCCGACGCCCGGGCGCGGGCGGCCGGATCCGGTACGTTCAGCGCCTCCGACGGGTGCCCGATGGTCTAGACCGGCTGCTACTGTCGCCCCGAACTCACGCGGACGGAAGGCGGCACATGGCGGGCGCACGGGCGTACATCGGTTCCTTCACCTCGGCGGGCGGACCCGGGGTCACGGTGGCGGACGTCGATCCCGCCACCGGGGCGCTCAGCGTGGTCGCGGCGACGGACGCGCTCGCCGATCCCTCGTATCTCACCCTGCACGACGGCCTGTTGTACGCCGTGTCGGAGGCGAACGAGGGCTCGGTCGGCGTCTTCGGCCTGACCGCGGACGAGCCCCGCCTGCTCGGGACGCCGCGGCCCGTACAGGGCTCGGGTCCGACGCATCTCGCCGTGGCCGGCGGTCACGTCCTGACCGCCAATTACGGCTCGGGAAGCGTGTCCGCGCTGCCGCTGGGACAGGGGGCCGCGAGCGTCGTCCAGCACGAGGGCTCCGGTCCGAACCAGGCGCGCCAGGAAGGTCCGCACGCCCACCAGGTGCTGCCGGACCCGAGCGGCCGCTGGATCCTCAGCGTGGACCTCGGGACGGACTCGGTGCGGGTCTGCGCTTTCGACGAGGGCGCGTTCGTGGTCCATCGGGAAGTGGCCTTGCGGGCGGGCAGCGGACCTCGGCATCTCGCGTTCGATCCGGCCGGCGGCTTCGTGTACGTCCTGAACGAGCTGGACCCCACACTCACGGTCTGCTCCTGGGACGCGGACGCCGGCCTCCTGGCGCCGCTGCGCGAGGTGCCCGTGCTCGCCGAGGAGCCGAAGGGCGACGCCTACCCCTCCGCGATCACGGTCTCGCCCGACGGGCACTTCCTGTGGACGGCGACCCGCGGCGAGGACGTCATCTCCACCTTCTCGCTCGCGGACGGCGCCCCGGCCCTCGTGGCCGTCTCCGTCTGCGGCGGGCACTGGCCGCGCGACCTGGCCGTGCACCCTTCGGGCCGGTTCCTGTACGCGGCCAACGAGCGGTCGGGCGACGTGACGTGGTTCGGCACGGGCGCCGACGGCGTTCCGGTGCGTGCGGGGTCGGTCGCGGTACCGGCGGCCTCCTGCGTGGCGTTCTCGGGCTGAGGCCGTCGAGTCGTTCGGGAGGGGGGTGGGCCCGCCGGCCCGGCTCCGGCCCCCCCCGCCG
>NZ_JAEIMH010000036.1:85507-87321 GCF_016464295.1 Streptomyces sp. N35
GGCCCGGGGCGGTGTGGGCGGGGCCCCCGCCCCCCCAGGGCGCCCCACCCCCTCACGTATGACCCGTGCGCGTCAGCGGGCTGACGCGCCCATCTGCTGCTGCGGGGCGATGCCCAGCGCGTTCATGTAGTTCGACAGCGTCAGCTTGCCGATCGCCGGGTAGGCGCCCAGCGGCTCGGCGATCGCGCAGCCGGCCTCCTTGACGGCCGCGTCCAGCAGACCGTCGGCCGCTTCCGGGCCGATCACGTACGGCGCGAGCGCCAGCTGACCGGGGCCCGAGGCGCGCAGCTGATCGGCGATCGCGGCGCACGCGGCCCGGGCCGCGGGGGGCGCGGGGGGGACACCGCACCCGGCTCGTCGAGCGCGGCGGCGAGCACCGGCACGGCGAGACGCGCGGCAAGGAGCATGCCGGTGATGCCCGCGGCCTGCACCGCCTCCTCACCGCCGGAGGTGGCGAGGATGATGCCGTCCGCCGCCGTCGCCACCGTGAACAGCCTGGCCCTGTCGGCGCGGGACAGGCCGGCCTCGGAGAGCCGCACATGCAGCGCTTCGGCGAGCAGCGGGTGCGGGCCGAGCACATCGGTGACCTCGGCGGGCACGCTGGAGTCCACGACGGCCTGGCGGATCCGGCGCATCAGCGCGTTGTCCGGGCCGGCGAGCAGCGGCACGACCACGGCGACCGGGCCCTGCGGCTCGGCGGCCTCGGCACCGGCGGCCAGCGCCTGCTGATAGCGGGCGGCGCGCTGCTCGGCGGCGTGCGCGAGCACGGTCTGGAGGTTCGGGTATTCCGCGCCTTCACCGTCCACGTAGCCGATCCGGGCATCGAGGCCGGGCAGCTCGGAGCGGGCGATCGAGATGACCTCTTCGCCGAGGGCGCGCGCCTCGGCGCTCGGCGTGCCCGGCATGGCGAGAACAAGCGCGGGTGCTCCCTCGGGAGCCACCGCGGGTTCCGGGCGGCGGTGCCGACCGGGCTGGCGGGGTCGCGGCATTCGTACAGGCAGGCCGGATGCGGGCCCAGTGGGGGAGCTCATGGCGCCGCATGCTACTGGCTCGCGGTGCTCTTCTGTTCGGGGAGGGGGCAGCTGCGAGTTATACGTCCGTATTTTTCCTGATGGTGACAATTGTCGTCACTATCGGGAATGTTGAGGGGCCGACGGTCCACCGGTTTCCTCCGGAACGTGCAGCAATCGCCCGTCGCACGGCAGCGCCAGCGCATCGAGAGCGAGCGCGCCGGCGAGCACCACGGCCCCCTCCAGGGGGTTGCCGTCCGCCGACACCGCCTGCGCGCGCGGCAGTTGTACGGACAGCTCTTCCTCCAGGGGTACGAGGAGGAGGTCGCCGATGCCGAACAGGCCGCCGGTCAGGGCCACTTCGCATGCCGTCTCCGGCGGGCACACCGCGGCCGCCGCCTCGGCGATGTGCAGCGCGGCGGCCCGCAGGATGCCGACCGCGACCGGGTCGTCCTCGGCCGCGCAGCGGGCCACCTCGGGAACGAAGGACGCGAGCACGGCGGGACGGTCCGTGCGCGGATACAGCTTGCCGGGGAGCTCCGTCACCGGTCCGTCGAAGAACTCCTCCGCGCGGGCGCGCAGCGCCGCGGAACCGCCGCGCCGCCCGTCGTGGTCGCGCAGGGCGGCGTCGAGGCCCGCCCGGCCGATCCAGGCGCCGCCGCCGCAGTCGCCCAGCAGATGACCCCAGCCGTCCGCCCGGTGCCACTTCTTGCCCTCGGTGCCGAGCGCGATCATGCCCGTCCCGGCGGCGACGACGGCTCCCGGGCGCTGGCCGAGGGCGCCCGCGTACGCGGTCACCGCGTC
>NZ_JAEIMH010000037.1:0-82658 GCF_016464295.1 Streptomyces sp. N35
CCGGGGCGAGCCTGCTTCCGCCGAAAGCCTTGGCGAGCGGGTGGGGCAGCCGGGCGCGCAGCTGGTCGCCGAGGGTGGCCATGCCGGCGGCGCCGATGGCCACGGCCTGGATCTCCCCGTCGCCGCCCGCCTCGCCGAGCAGGGCCTTGGCCATGGGCACCAGCTGTTCCATGAGGTGCCCCGCGTCGATGCCGCCCGGTCCGGTGCGGACGGGCTGCCGGGACACGGCCGTGTCGGCGCGGTCCGTGGCGGAGGCCGGGGCGGGGTCCCGGTCGGTGGCCGACGGGACGGGAGCGAGCGCGACGCGCAGCCCGGACCCGCCGGAGTCCACGCCGAGCACCCAACCGGGCCTGGTGTCAGGGGAGTTGGTCACGGCAGCCGCCAGTCGACTGGTGGGGCGCCCTGCTGGGTGAGCAGGTCGTTGACCCGGCTGAACGGCCGCGAGCCGAAGAAGCCGCGGTCGGCGGACATGGGGGAGGGATGCGCGGACTCCACGGCCGGCAACTGCCCGAGCAGCGGCCGCAGATTGCGGGCGTCGCGGCCCCACAGGACCGACACCAGCGGACGTCCGCGCGCGGCCAGCGCACGGATCGCCTGCTCGGTGACCTCTTCCCAGCCCTTGCCGCGGTGGGCGGCGGGCCGGCGGGGCGCCGTGGTCAGCGCCCTGTTGAGCAGCAGCACGCCCTGCCGGGTCCACGGTGTCAGGTCACCGTTGGACGGCTGCGGGAGGCCGAGGTCGGCGTTCATCTCGCGGTAGATGTTGATCAGGCTGCCGGGCAGCGGCCGCACCTCGGGCGCGACCGAGAAGCTCAAGCCCACGGCGTGCCCCGGCGTCGGGTAGGGATCCTGCCCGACGATCAGCACCTTCACCTCGTCGAACGGCTGCTGGAAAGCCCGCAGCACGTGAGGTCCCGCCGGCAGATAGGTACGTCCCGCGCCGATTTCCGCGCGCAGGAAGTCGCCCATCGCGGCGATCCGTTCGGCCACGGGCTCCAGTGCTTTGGCCCAGCCGGGTTCGACGATCTCGTTCAATGGTCGTGCAGCCACGCGCTCACCTTAGTGGCGTAACGCACGCGCCGATCAACCGCGGTCGGGAGCAAAGCCCGGGGGCGGAGCCGGCGGTCGTGCGCCGGGCCCCCACCGAGCGCGTGCGCCGCCTCCGCCCCGGGCCGCCGCTCAGCCGATCGCCGCCGCCCGCACGCACAGCACGTCCGGCAGATGCGAGGCGACCTGCTGCCACGAATCGCCGTCGTCCGCACTCGCGAACACCTCGCCGTTGCGATTGCCGAAGTACACCCCCGCGGGGTCCAGATCATCGGTGCACAGCGCGTCCCGCAGCACGGTCCCGTAGTGATCGCCTTCGGGAAGACCCGCCGTCAACGGCTCCCACGAGGCGCCCGCGTCAGTGGTCCGGTACACGCGACAACGGCGACCGGCCGGGACCCGGTCCGCGTCCGCGTTGATCGGGAACACATACGCCGTATCGCCCCGGTGCGGGTGCGCGGCGGCCGCGAAACCGAAGTCGGACGGAAGGCCGGATCCGATGTCGACCCACTTGGCGCCCGCGTCGTCGCTGCGGAACACACCCCAGTGGTTCTGCAGATACAGGCGGTCCGGATCGACCGCGTCCCGCGTCACCTTGTGCACGCACTGACCGAACTCCGGGTTCGGATCGGGCAGGAACACCGCGGACACACCGGAGTTGGACGGCGCCCAGCTCTGCCCGCCGTCCTGCGTGCGGAACACCCCGGCCGTCGACACGGCCACCGTGATCGCCCCGGGATCGCGGGCGTCGGTGAGGATCGTGTGCAGCCCCTCACCGCCGCCGCCCGGCTCCCACTTGGAGCGCGTCGGGTGCTCCCACAGCGGCCGTACGAGCTCGAAGCTCTCGCCGCGGTCCTCCGAGCGGTACAGCGCGGCCGGCTCGGTGCCCGCCCACACCACGTCCTCCTCGGCCGCCGACGGGTGCAGCTGCCAGACGCGCTCCAGCGAAGCCCCGGTGTCCTTGGGGAACTTGACGGCCGGCTTCGCGGGCTCGGTCCAGGACGCGCCGAGGTCGTCGGAGTGGAAGACGCTCGGACCCCAGTGCGCGCTGTCCCCGCCGACAAGGAGCCGCGGAGTCCCGCGCCGGGTGTCGATCGCGATCGAGTAGATCGCCTCCGCGTTGAAGTGCGGCCCGCCGAACTCCCAGACGCCGGCGCGGCGACGTCCGATGAAGAGTCCTTTGCGGGTGCCCACGGTCAGAAGTACCTCGGCCATCTCAGGCCACCTCCGTCAGGTCGGTCGACTTCGTTGTCCACGACGTGCGCACAGTCTGCACCCAGGTACTGACAACAGCGCCCGAACCGGGCCGGACCTGCTGGTTTCGCGGTATTCCGGAACCGGTGCGACGGCAGCTCTCCCGCTCTTCGCGTACCGGCGCGACGGCTGAGCGTTCCCGCTACGCACGTACCTGCGCGGCCAGCGCCGCGATACCCTCCGGGCCGACCCGGCAGCACCCGCCGACGAGCCGGGCCCCGTCCCGTACCCAACGGGCCGCCCGGCCCTCGGCGCTGAACGTCACGGGCCCCCACCACGAACGCCGTACGGCGTCCCACTGCTCGCCGCTGTTGGGGTACACCACGACGGGCTTGCCCGTGATCCGCGCGGCGAGCGGCACTGCGGCGTCGGCATCCTGCGGGCTGCAGCAGTTGACCCCGACCGCGATCACCTCGTCGGCCTCGGCGGCGAGCGCGAACGCCTCCTCCAGGGGCTGACCCGCGCGCGTCAGCCCGCCGGTGACGCTGAACGACAGCCAGGCGGGCACCCCGAGCCCCCGCACGGCCCGTACGAGCGCCAGAGCCTCGTCCGCGTCCGGCACGGTTTCCAGCGCCAGCACATCCGGCCCTGCGGCCGCCAGGACCTCCAGGCGCGGCCGATGGAACCGCTCCAGGTCGTCCACGCTCAGCCCGTACCGCCCCCGGTACTCGGACCCGTCCGCGAGCATCGCTCCGTATGGCCCCGCTGAGGCGGCCACCCACAGAGGGTCGCGTACACCTTCCGTACGACCCTGCTCGGCCGCCTCGCGCGCCAACCGCACGCTGAGGGCGAGGAGTTCCGTGGTGCGCCGGGCGTCGGTCCCGCGGGAGGCGAAGCCCTCGTACGTCGCCTGGTACGAGGCGGTGGTCGCCACGTCGGCGCCCGCCAGGAAGTACGCGAGATGCGCCGCGCGCACCGCGTCCGGCCGTTCGGCGAGCAGGCGCGCCGACCACAGGGAGTCGCTCAGGTCGTGTCCGTCGGCCTCCAGCTGGTTCGACAGACCGCCGTCGAGGACCAGCGTTCCCGCGGCGACGGCCTGGGCGAAAGTGACCATGGTCCGACGCTAACCCCTGGCCGCACGCCGCACAGGATTAGGCTGTGCGCATGGCTTCCGTACTGGTCCTCAACGGCCCCAACCTCAACCTCCTCGGCACCCGCGAGCCGGGCATCTACGGCGCGCAGACGCTCAAGGACGTCGAGGCGCTCTGCCAGGAGACGGCCGCGTCCCTCGGTCACGCCGCCGACTGCCGGCAGTCCAACCACGAGGGGCAGCTGATCGACTGGATCCACGAGGCGGGGGAGCGGCAGAAGTCCGGGGACCTGATCGGCGCGGTCTTCAACGCGGGTGCCTACACGCACACCTCCGTAGCGCTGCACGACGCGATCAAGGGCACCGGCCTGCGCGTCATCGAGGTGCACATCTCGAACGTGCACGCCCGTGAGCCCTTCCGCCACCACTCCTACCTCTCGCCCGCGGCGGCCGGCATCGTCGTCGGCTTCGGGACGGACGGGTACCGGCTCGCCATCGAAGGGCTGCACCGGCTGCACACGGCCGCCTGACACCTGGCCGCCCACGCGAACCGGAAGCCGGAAGCCGGAACCGGCAGGCGCCCGGGGTGCGTTCTCCAAGCGTCGGCATCACCGATGCGAGGGGAGAGCATGGTGGCTTCTGAAGCGGTACGGATCGACGGGGACAGGTTGCGGCTGCCCGGCGGGGTCAGCGTGCAGTTCATGCGGACGCTGCGGCTGCCGGAGACGGGCACGCATGGGCTGCCTCCGGGGCTGGGTGCCTTTCCGCTGCGGCGCGTGGAGGACTTTCCCGAGACGGTCCCCGCGGAATGGCTGCAGCGGGGCGGCGTGCTGCTGCCCGTGTACCTCCGCGAGGCCATGTGGCTGAGTTTCTCGGGGAGTTCGGAGCCCGCCGCGCTCCAGGTGGGCGTCGGCAAGGTGTGTGCCGTCTCCGGAAAGCCCTGGCGCGACAAGCTGAAGCGCCACCCGCAGAACTATGTGGTGCTGCCCCGCCAGCCCTGGCTCGACGGCATCAACTCGGGGAAGGGCACGGTCCGCCAGTTCGTCGCCGTACCCCTCGGACTGGGCGCGACCGTCGAGGGTCAGGTGACCGGTGAGGAGCACTGGGGCGGCGTACAACTGCAGACGTTCACGCTGAACGACGAGGCGCTGGAGAGGTGGCGCGAGGAGCAGCGGCGGTTGGCTGTCGAGCGTGCGGCGCGGATGCGTGCCACGGGAGCGGGATACGGGGCGATGCCGGCCGCACCCGGTGCGGCTCCCATGGCCATGGCACCCCAGATGGCAGCACCCGCCGCAGCGGCTCCGCGCGCGGCTCCCGCGATGGGCCTCGGCGTCGGCGGTTCCATGCGCCAGGAGGTCTACAAGGACGACCGTCCGGGGTCCGACTGGTCCAAGACGCCCGCCGCCCGGGTCTTCGTCCATCTCGTCACCCCGCCCGAATGGCGCCGCATCACCGGCGAGGCTCCTCCGCCCTCGCCCGTCGACCGGGCCGCGTACACGCGGGCGGGCCTGCCCTGGTTCGACTACTACGACGAGGACGGCAAGGACGTGGCGCCCACCGACACCCTCGAAGGAGTCAAGCCGGTGGGGGAGTGGCTCGGCGACGACCACGAGCCCTGGCAGCAGCCGCATCCCGGGCAGATCAAGCCGCTGGGAGACGCCCCGGGCAAGCCCGTCTCCGACGGCGACTGGTGAAGCGCCGGAGGCGTGCTTCACGCCTCCGGTTCCACCTCACCCACACGGGTGGCGAGGACCTGCCACCCGGTTGCCTCCTCATGCACCCAAGTCCGCGTGCACAGCACCCGTGCCTCGAACGGCACGTCGTCGCAGTGCCCGCGGGCGAAGAGCACCGTCCGTGTCACCCCCGTCGCGCCGACCACGGTCGCCACGGTCTCCTCGGGTTCGATCACCTCGACGTCCAGCCTGCCCGTGCCCAGTGCGGTGGCCTCGTGCTCGGCGCCGTGGCAGCGGCCGTCGGGGCGCACGGACACGAGCTGCGGATGGAACAGGCTGCGTAACCCCGCCAGATCGCCCGCCCGTACGGCATGTCTCAACCGGCGCTCCGCAGCCAGGAGTTCCGCTGCGGGAAACTCGTCCGTGCGCTGCTGGGGTACACATCCGCTCTGTTCCACGGGCCACCTCTCGTGTCGGGTGGCGCACTGTATCCGGCCCGCCGTGCTACGCCGAAGTCGCCCGCAGGGGCGCGCAGATGCACGGGGGCGCCCCATGAGCCGGGGCGGTACGTCCTGACACGGGTGAGCGCTGCGGTGTCAGGAGGATCCGCGCCGCTCCTCCAGATACCGGGTGTGGGTCTCCTGTCGGCGGGCCTCCGTCTCGCGCAGTCCGGCGGCCAGTTGCTCGGTCTCCTTCCTGAGCAGCCCGAGCTGACGCTCCAGATGCAGTTCGGGGGATTCGGATCCCGGCCCCATCCGATCCCACCAGCGGGTGCGTGCGAAGGTGTCGACGGCTTCGGGAAGATCGCGCCGTACGATCCGCGAGAGCACATGCACGCTCTCCGGATCGTGTGCCAGCAACTCCTCGACCCAGCCACGGTCGAGCAGTGCGGTGAGCACGTCGGTGAGTTCCCGTAGCCGGGCGGCCGCCGTCACCGACAGCTCCACGTCCGTCAGATACGCGCGCAGTTTCTCGAAGTCACCGCGTACCTCGTCGAGTTGGGCCGACGGGTCAGGGAAGTCGGGTGGCGCCGGCCGCTCCGGCGGGGCGATCAGAGCGCCGGCCCCGTAGAGCCCGGCCACCACGACGGGCCAGTACGGCCCGGCCACTGCGGTGAAGGTGAGCACGAGGCCGAGGAGCCCGCCCGCGCTGCCCGCGATGTTCTTACGGGACTCCAGATACCCCAGGAGTCCGCGGACTCCGCCGAACCTATTGGTAGCCACGGATCTCCTCGAAAGCGCCGTCAAGGGAGCCCTCCTGGGCGTCGAAGAGCCGGCCCCCGGTCAGGTCGGCGATGCCCTGCAGCTCGGCCTTGCTGGAGTCGCCGAAGAGGATGGGGAACACCGGTGTCTCCCGCGCCGCCCCGTTCAGGCCCTCGTAGAACCTGCGGAAGGCGGCGGCGTCGGCTCCCGTGGTGTTCTCGCCATCCGTCATCAGCACGATCGACGTGAACGTGTCCCGTCCGGGGCCCAGATGCTCGTACGCCTTCCGCAGCGAGGTGTAGATCGCGGTGTCACCCTGAGCGCTGAGCGCCCCGGTGTCCTTGCGGATGCCGTCGAGCCCGGACTTCGGGTCGGCCGGCTCCACGACATGGGTGCGCACGCTCTTCACACCCGAGCCGAACGGCATCAGCGTGACCTCCTCGCGCTCGCGGAAGTCCCCGGTGAGCGCGGTGAGAGCCCGCTTCAGCTGGGCGAGGCGGTCGCCCTTCATCGAGCCGGACGTGTCGAGGACGTAGACCGTACGGGAGGGTCGGCGCAGCTCGTTCTCGTACGCGTCGAGCAGGCCATCGGCGACGGAAAGGCTGCCGGGGAACGGCAGTTCACGGCGGCGGCCGGTGTCGAGACCGGATGCGACCGGGACGGACGCGACGACCGGACGGCGCCGGGTGCGCTCGGTGATCAGCCGCTGTACGTCCTCGCCGCGCAACGCCTCGGTGAGGCGGCGGACGTCCTCGCGGGCCGCGCTGTCGCTCGACGCGAGGGAGGACAGCGGGTAGTCGGCGGTGACGACACCGTCCTTGGGGCGGATCACGGTCAGGCCCGGGATGCCGGTCAGGACGGACTCGTAGTTGAGCAGCGCGTCGACGTTCCCGCGCCGCTTGTACGCCGTCGCCAGCCAGCCCGATGACCCAGAGGTCAGCTTCTGACCGGTGAAGAACTCCTTCAGCCGGGGCGTGGCCTTGGCGACGTCGGCGTCGGTGAGCGCGGACTGGGCGCCGGACAGCGCCGACGCGACGGAGACGAGCGTGGCGAAACCGGAGTGGGAGCGGGCCGGGTCCGTCATGCCGTAGGTCAACCTGCCGTCCTGGACGGCCTGTTCGACCTGCGACCAGGTCACGTCCGCGGGCTGCCAGCCCAGCTCGGCCAGCGAGGCGGACCTCACGCCGATGGCGACGGGGCTCGACATGATCGGCGTCTCGGACACGACCTTCCGCGCCGCTTGCGGCCGCAGCCGCAGATAGTCGTTGGAGGACAGCCACAGTGCGTCGTACTGCCCGTCCGCCTCGCCCTTCGCCACGAGGTCCACCGCGTCGAGGGTGCCCATGTAGGTGGGCCGGACCTCGATGCCGGTGTCGTCGGCGATCTCGTCGAGCACCTCGGTCATGTCACCGAGCTCGCTGGAGGCGAGGACACGCACGGTGCCGGGCCGCGGGGCGTTGTCGTCCCGCTTGCCGTCAGGCGGGTCCTGTGCCGTACAGGCTGTCAGGAGTGCCAGTGCGGCGAGCGTGGGGGCGAGAAGCCGCCTTGTGCGGTGTCTGCTCAGCCAAGTCATCCGAGTCCGCCTTCCAGCGCGCCCCGCGACCGGCTGCGCTCCAAGTAGCCGCTCGCGTGCTGCAGTTCGGCGGTCAGGTTCTCCACGGTCGTCGCCATCGCCTCGGTCGCCTGCACCTTGTACGTGTCGATGGCGTCGAGCGTGCGGTAGATCTGCTGGAACGCACTGCGCAGCGTCTCCGCCCCCACCGCCGGGTCGGCGGCGATGCGCTGGATCTCGCCGCTCTGGGTGGCGAGCATCTCGGCATTGCCCCGGATGAGGTCCTCGGTCGTCCCGCGCAGCGCGTTGACCTGCTCGATGACCTTCTTCTGGCTGTCCAGCGCGGACGCCAGCATGACGGAGATCCGCAGCGCGGAGACGGTCGTGGTCGCGGCGCGGTCGACGCCCTTGATGAGTTCCTCGTTGTTGCGGCGTACGACATCCATGGCGAGGTAGCCCTGCGCGCACACGGCGAGCTGCGTGAGCAGGTCCTGGTGCTTCTGCCGGACCGGGAAGAGGATGTCGGCGCGCAGGGAGTCGGCCTGCTGCGGGTCCGGCACCTGGGCGATGTGCTGTTCGACCGCCTCGTCGAGGGCCTCGGTCAGGACCACGTACTCCTGGAGCTTGCCCATGCTCTCCCACAGCCGCACGCGCTCGGTCCCCAGGGCGGCGTTGTCGCGCCGCAGCTCGTCCTGTCCGCCGCGCAGGGAGCCCACGATCTTGTTGAGGGTCCCTTGCGCGGAGGCGTACTTGGCGACGTGATCGCGCAGCTTGTTGCCGCCGGGAAGGCGGGACAGGAACTTGCGTCCCTTGGACGCGGCCAGGTCCCGCGGGTCCAGGTCCTCGACCACCCGCCGCAGTTCCACGAGCGAACCCGCGACCTGCGACTGGGCGTCACCGCCCTGGTCCGGCAGGCTCCGGATGGTCCGCTCGAGCATCCGGTTGGACTGTGCGGCCGCCGTACGCATCTCGCCGGCGCCGAGCGAGGTGATCTCACCGACCTTGCCGGCGAACTCGGGGGAGCGGGCGTCGAGCGCCGCGAGCCCCTCGACATAGGCGGCGGCCTTGTCGGCCATGTCCGTGCGTACGCCGTCGTCGACGGGTACGAGTCCGCCGGCCCTCTCGCGCGGCACGGCGGCCACGGGCTGGGGCGGGGTCAGGACGAAGGTGTCGTTGTTGCCGGTCGTGTCGCCGGCCGTGTTGCTGGGCATGTGCTGTGCTCCCCCTATCCCTTCGCCCGCCGCGCCAGCTCGCGCAGCACCTCGGAGGTGGGCACGGCCGCTTGGTGGACGCCGGTCAGTTCCTGCTTCAGATACGTGGCTCCGGCCGCGAACTCGGGCGGGCCGCCATGCGGACGGAACCCGTGACGGACCTCCAGGTCGCGCAACGTCGCGTCCTGGGAGAGGAGTTCGGCGACCGCCTTGCCGTCCTCGGTCAGCGGCACGACGGTGTGGTCGCTGTTGACCGTGGTGTCCGGGTAGAGGACGACCAGGTCATCCGGCTGCTGCCCCTCCCGCAGGAGCGAGGCGACCTGGGACTCGTACACGACCACGAGCGGATTGCCGGAGCCGCTGACGAAGTCCCGGAACACGGCGTCGCTGCTGGACTGCTGTGCTCCCTGCACGCTGACCAGCTTGCGCAGCAGCGGGGCGGTGCGCTTGACCTCTGCGTCGCCGGCGACGACCTTGCCGCCGTTCTCCACGTAGGACGCGGCCGCGAGATACAGGGCGCCGGAGTTCGAGGATGCGGGATCGGTGCTGGACAGATAGAGCGTGCCCGTCAACTCCCCGTACTTCTCACTCCCCTTGAGCTGCTGCCACGTGCGGTCCTTGCGCGCCGCGTCGAGATAGCCGGCCATCTTCAGGGTGCCCCGATGGGCCTCGTCCAGCGTGGCCAGACCGTTCGCCGCGAGCACTCCGGCGGCGTTCTTGTGCGCCACGACGACCAGGGGCGAGTAGAAGGGGCGCGGCAGCGTCCCCGTCACCTTGTACTTGCCGGCGAGCTCGACGGCGGGCGCCTGGCTCGACGGCAGCGCGAGGTCGTATCCCTCGAGGTCGAGCCCCTCCATGGCCCAGGACCCGGAGGTCTCGGCCTTCACGGTGTAGCCCTTGGCGGCGAGGGCGTCCACCACATCCGGATCAGCGAAGAACTCGGCCTTCTCCGATCCGATCACTGCGCGCACGGTCTTCGTTGCCGTGCTCCGTTCCTCTGCCCGGCCTGCCACGACGGCGGCCACCACGCCACCGATCAGCAGCACCGCGAGGATGATTCCTGCGATTCGTCTCACACCCGCAGCGTGCTCTCGGAACCGAACATTCCCCGCCGGTAAGGGTGAACGGGAGGTGTCGGACCCGTCCCGTTACGGCACGGCGAACGGAGCGGGTGCCGCACGGCCGCCCCACCTGCCTGCCCGGCCCCGTGATGCTCGCCCGCCTGTCCAAAGGATCGTGGAACTCCGCCGCGGCGAGGCCTGCGGCGACTGCGGCCAGTTGCCCGCGACCCTCAACGCGTCTGATCAGCAAGGAAATTGATGCATGCCCTTCAGGGGCGCGTATGCCTCAGGGGTGCGCATGCCTCAGGGGCGCAGGCCGAAGCCGGCGCCCCTGAGATGTACGGTCAGGCGGCCGTGACCGTGAGGCTGGTCAGAGCCGCGGCGCGGCCGCTCGTGTGGCCGACGCGCAGCGCCACGTAGCGCGCCGTGTGGTCCGTGCGCAGGGAGCCGCGGTCGGACATCCTCCCCGCGTCGGTGTAGTCAAGGCCGTCCAGGCTGAACTCCACGTATGCGGCAGGCACTCGGCCCTCTCGCCACCGGGCGCGGATCTCGCCGATGCGCCGGGGCGAGCCCAGGTCGACCACCATGCGGCCGTCGGGGCCGGGAGTCCACGCGGTCGCCTCGTCCCCGTCGACCGCGGCCTGCGGGTCCGTCATACCGGGCGGCAGGGGAGCGGTGGGGAAGGTGGTGCGGCCGAGCGCGAGGTCCGCGAGCGGATAGGCCATCGCGCGCGGCACGGTGACCGTGGTGGTGCGTCCCGCGTGAACCGTGGCGGCGACGCTCCTGCCCTGCGCCGAGACGGTGATACGGCAGGGAGGACCGCTGAGGCGGACGGTCCGGCCGTCCGTCACCTCGGCGCGCAGCCCGGCCGGCAGGCCGCGGCCGGACAGCTGCATGCGCGGCGGCGCCAACACGGCCGAGGCCGCGGCGAGTTCGGCGCGGTACTCCGTGCCCGAAGCGGTGAGGGTCTGCACGCCGTCGTAGAGACGGACCGGCGCCGCGGAGGACCGCGGAAGCACGACCGTCGTGGACACCGCGGCGGAGGAGAGGTTGAACAGGCTCAGATGGTCCTCGGTGAGCGCAGCCCTGACCCGGGGGTCGCCGGTGGTGGGCGTCTTGCGGGCGGCCGCGGCACGCAGCTCGTCCGGGGTTGCCCCCGGCAGCGCTTCGACCAGCAGACCCTCGGCCGGCCCGTCGGAGAGGACGACGGTGTCTCCGTACACGGAGAGCGGGTGGGAGCCGCCCCGTACGACGAGCCCCGCGCGGCCGTCGACGTCCAGCCAGCCGCCACGGCTGGTGAGGTCCGGCCGCGGCCAGACGACGAGGTCGGTCCACTCCTGCCCGTCGGCGGAACCCTGCAGCCGGTACGCGCGGCCCGCCGCCGACTCCCACCGCAGCGTGACCCGGTCCACCGGCAGGGAAGCGCCGAGGTCGACCGCGATCCAGCTGTCCGCGCGCGGACGGTCGGCCCGCGACACCGCCCAGCGGCTCGCGCCGTCACCGTCCACCGCCCGTGAAGCCTCCCTGCCCGGATCGGCGGAGGAGGCGGAGGCCGTGCCCGCACGTGCCAGGTCGCCGCCCGAGGCGCCGTCGCGTATCTCGAAGGCGTAGAGCGAGTAGCCGTACGACGGATCGGGCCGCACGCCGAGCATCCGCAGATGGCGGAACTCGCCACGGGAGAAGGTCAGTTCGTCGACACGCGCGGCGGCGGCCGCCCGCGTCGCGTCCTTGGCGGCGACCGTCGCGCTGCCCTCCGCGGCACGGGAGGTGCGGCTGCCGTCGTGGCCGGGCACCCCGGGCATGGTCAGGTTGGGCACCTCAAGGTGCCCCTCACCCGCCGCCACACCGGAGGTCGCGTACACCACGGCGCCCGAGGGCAGCGTGGTGAATCCCGCATGACCGCTCTCCAGCGTCAGGACACTCGCGCTCCCGTCGAAGCCGTCCCGCAGCCGCGTGTAGGCGGTCACGCTCCTTGCGGTGACCTTCGCCCCGGTGGTCGGCAGGAACATCGGCGTCCTGCCGCTGAGCGCGAAGAGCCAGTCGTCGTGCGCCGGCTGCCAGGCGAACTTCACGAAGTCCGGCTTGCTGACGACGCCGGCCCACGCGCCGGGCGACTGGTGCGAGAGCAGCCCGGGGCCCGACCCGTGGTCGCGGACGCCGCTCGCCTGCGCGAAGAGCTCCTCCTGCGTCAGCGGCAGTACGGGGCCGCGCCCCGAGCGGGCACGCCACTCGTGCAGCAGATAGCTGATGGCCAGCTCGGCGCGCGCCTCGGGCTCGTACTTGGGCTCGCCCGAGAACTTCGCGATGCGGTGCTGCGGCGGGTACGCCTGGTACGCCACGAGCCGTTCGGCCAGGGAGAGTTCACAGGCGGCGGCGGTGCGGTCACCCATGACCTGGGCAAGGAACGCGAGCGGAATGACATCGCGGCCGTAGAGGTGCTCGCGGTCGGCGACCATCGGCATCAGGGGTTCGCCGGCGTCGCTCATCACGCCGAGCAGGGTGCGCCACAGCGGAACGGCGTTGGGCTGAGCCGTGATGACCTCGGGCAGGGGCCGTCCCGCGGTGAGGAAGTGGACGGCGTTGCGCCCAGAGGTGCGCCAGAGCTCTTCCTGGTAGTGCGGGCCGAACGAGCCGTGGTTCTCCACGATGAAGGTGTCGTACAGGTTCTGGGCGGTGTTCCGGCTGATCGCCACCCCGTCCACCTTGGCGGGATTCGCCAGATCGGCGGCCGGCAGGCCGGCTTCGTTGCGGCTCCAGCGCCCGAACGCGGCCCGCCACGCCTCGGACCGGGGGTCGTCATGCGCCCAGGCCAGCGCCGGGGCCAGGGCCTGGGCGTAGATCCCCATCTCCTCCAGCTTGGTGTCGCCCTTGAAGCCGCCGGTCAGCCCGTTGGGGCCCCAGTCGCCGGAGTCGGGGTCGTCCTCGGTGCCCAACGCCTCGGTGTAGCGGGCCTGTTCGCGGACGATGGTGTCGACGTCGCGGCGGGTCGTCTCGTCGAGCTCGTCCCACAGCAGGCGTGCGGCAAGGACGAAGTACGACTGGAACGTGGTGTCGAAGAACAGCTTGCGGCCCCAAACGGTGCCGCCCGTGAGCCGGTTCGAGGCCGCGAAGTGCTTCAGCGTGGCGAGTGTGCGGGCGCGCAGGGTGTCCCGGTCGACCCCGGCACGCTCGGCGTCGTAGGCGCCGCGGGTCAGCAGGACGGCGTTGCCGAGCACGACGGCGAAGCCGAAGTCCTTTGCGGTGTAGCGGCCTTGGGCCTCGTCCCACTGGGTCTCGGACCAGCGGGTGTGATCCAGGAGTACGCGGTAGTAGGTCCCCGCCACCGGGTCCTCGTCCGCCCGGGCCGCCGTGCTGGCCGAGGCGGCGGACGCGCCCGTGCCGAGAGCGAGGGGGAAGGCCGCCAAGGCGCCGGACGCGCCGAGCATCCGCAGTGCGTGACGGCGGGTGGGAATCCAGGCTTGCTGGGACATCGAGAGGTGCGACCTTCCCGTACGACAACGTTGTCAGAGAGCGGTCATTCTTGGGGCGCCACGGCAGTACGTCAAGATCTCGCGCTCACCTCGCGAGGTCCCCCGAGGTCGACAAGGTGCCGCCCTTGTAGGATCTGGGTCCCGCTGCAGGGGACGCGAGGGGGCGGCACGTGATTGAACTGTCGGACATGATCCGCGAGTTGAGGCACCAGCTGGCGGTGGCCCTGGCCGACGGCGCGGGCGACGCGGTGCGCTTCGAACTCGGCCCTGTCGAGCTGGAGGCGACGGTCGCCGTCAGCCGGGAGGCGGGCGCGGACGCCAAGGTCCGCCTGTGGGTCGTGGACGCCGGCGCGAACGGGAAGTACGCCCAGGCCCAGACCCAGCGGGTCACCGTCACGCTGCAGCCCGTGGCTGTGGCGCCCGGCGGGGCGGGGACGCGCTCCCTCCTCATCGGCGGTGAGGAAGTGGACGGCGAGCGGTGAGCGGGCGCGGATGCCGCACGGGCCCGGACCGCTCGCACCTGAGGTGACCGGTTGCTGAGGATGGAGCGGGTGGCCGAGGTCCTGGCCGCGCCGGCCGACGGCAGCCGAGGGCGGCGCGGCTCCGGCTACTTGGTCGCGCCCGGCCGGGTGCTCACGGCCGCCCATGTGATCGCAGGGGCGGCGGGCATCCGGGTGCGCTTCGAGGCCGATCGTCCTGGTGAACAGGTCGTCACGGCAGCGGTGGAGTGGCAGCACGAGGGCATCGACGTCGCCGTACTCGCGATCCCGGACGCCGGAACCGGGAGCGCCGCCGCCACCCCGTACGGCCGCCTCGGTGAGCACGACGCCGTGGTGCGCTGCACCGCCGTGGGGTTCCCGCGCTTCAAGCTCCGCACGGACAGGGACGGTTCGAGCTTCAGGGACGCGGAACACATCCAGGCGACCTGCGCCGCTCTGTCCAATCGGCGGGAGGGAACGCTCGACCTCAGCGTCGACGCACCGCCCGCGGCAGACCCTGATCCCGGCCGGGACAGCTGGGAGGGGATGTCGGGCGCCGCCGTCTTCAGCGACGGGCGCCTGATCGGCATGGTCAGCCGCCACCACCTGGCCGATGGCCCGGGCCGTATCGCGGCGGGCCGGGTGGACCGCTGGGCCGAGACCCTGACGCCCAACGAACTCACGTCCCTGGAAACGGCGGTGCAGGGCGAACTGCGTCCGCACGCACTGCCGGACGTCCTGCCCACGCCCCCTCGCGATCTGCTCCAGGCGTCCTACCGGGCACAACTCGCCGACTTCGCGCCGCAGGAGCTCGTGGACCGGAAGTCCGAGCTCGCCGCCCTCGTCGATTTCTGCGGCGGCACCGAACCGTATCTCTGGGTCCAGGGCCCGCCCTGGGCGGGCAAGACCGCACTGACCGCCTGGTTCGCCCTGCATCCTCCGCGTGGTGTGGTGCCGGTCTGGTTCTTCGTCACCGCGCGCTACGCGGGCCAGGCCGACAGCGGCGCCTACGCCGAGGCCGTCATCGACCAACTCGCCGCCGTCGCCGGGCAGGAACCGGTGAGCCGTGACGCCTCGCCCGCGCGCAACGGGGAGCGCAGTCTGCTGTTGCGCCGTGCGGCGGAACGCGTGCGGCGGGAAGGCGGCACCCTCGTCCTGATCGTGGACGGCCTCGACGAGGACCAGTCCCTCACACCGGGTGGCACCGGACCGAGCATCGCCTCCGTGCTCCCGGAGCGTCTGCCGCCCGGCGTCCGCGTCCTGGTCACGAGCCGCCCGGGCCCGGGTGTCCCGGCGGATGTCAGGGGCGGACACCCGTTACGCGCATGCCCCGTCCTGAACCTGGCGCCCAACGCGGCGGCGCTGCACACGGAGCACGAGGCCAGGCACGAGCTCCGCCGGGCTCTGTCCGGCAGTCGCGCGGAACGAGACCTGGTCGGTCTCCTGGCCGCGGCGCGCGGGCCGCTGAAGGTCGAGGACCTGCGTGCGCTGACGCAGGAGCCGGAGTTCACCCTGCGCCCGCTTCTGGACAGCGGCTTCGGGCGCATCCTGCGGTTGAGCGGCGGCTCCGTGGATCCGCCCGCCGAGGAGGCGGCGTCCTCTAGGACCAGCGGATACGGCGACGAAGAGATGGCCTCTCTCGGGGACCGGGGCGACGAGGGGACGGCTTTTGTCGGGGACCGGGGCGACGAGGGGACGGCTTCCCTCGGGGATCGCGGATACGGCGACCAGGAGACGCCCGACCTCAGGGAACGCGGCTACGTGTTCTCCCACCAGACCCTCCTCGCTGTCGCACAGCAGGAGTTCGGACAGGATCTCGCCCCGTACCTGGAGCGGCTGCACGCCTGGGCCGCCGGGTACGCCGAGGCTGGATGGCCCGCCGACACTCCTGGCTATCTGCTGCAGCCGTACGGTCGGATGGCCGCCTCCCCGCAGAGCCCCGAGGGCATCCGCCTGGCGGTCCGCCTCGTCACGGACCCACGACGGCACGCACGGCTGCACGCGCACACGGAGAGCGACGCGGCCTGCCTCGCGGAGATCGCCGCGGTGCACGAGACGGTACGGGGACTCGGCGCCGATGACCTGGAGGCGTTGGCGGCGCTGGCGGTGGCGGGCGACCTGGTGGCCCGCCGCAACGAGGAACTGCACCTGGACGTGCCGGCCGCCTACGGGCAGTTGGGGAAGGTCCGCCTCGCCGTGGGGCTGGCCCGCAGCGTCTTCCACCCCCTGAACCGGGGGATCGCCCTGGCCAAGCTGGCCCGCGTCCTGAGCAGGGCGGGGGAGCGGCGCGCGGTGAGTCTGGCCCAGGAGGCGGTGGGGCTCGTCGAGGGCGAGCTGACGGGACGTGACGCGGAGGCCGCGCTGGACTCCTGGTGGAACGCGAAGGGCGTTCATGCCGCCGTTCTGGCGGGAGCCGGCCGGCGGGAGGATGCGGTCCGTCTCCTCTCCGAGCTGCCCCGGCCGGTGAACTTCAACGATGTGTCGGGGTACACGCGGGCCCTTGCCTTGGCGGCCGGCGCCGTACGGGACGCGGAAGCGCTGTCAGGGCTGCTGCGTGCGGCCGAGGAGGCCCTGGGCGACAGGGGTTTCGCGCCGTCCCGGGCGCACCTTCTGGCGGACCTTGCCCAGGCCTGGGCGGACTGTGACGCGCCCGGCGAACGGGACCGGCTGCATGACGCGCTGCTGGCATGGGTGGATCAACACCCGAGGGACCTGCGCCTGTTGCCGATCGCCGCGGAGGCTCTGCGCACGGCGCGCCCCGAGGTCGCCCGGGCCCTCACCCTCCGTGCCCTGGCGGCGTGGGACGACCCGCGCGGGCAGGGCGGGATCGGCGGTGCGTCCGGCGCGGTGTACGCACTCGTGGCAGCCGGTGGAATGGAGGAGGCTCGACGGCTCGCCTCGCGCAGGGAACCCGACGTCGCCTCGGCCGGTTGGGTCGACCAGATGTCCGAGTGGGGTTCGATCTCCAGAACGCTCGCCATGGGATGGGCCCGCGAAGGCGAGACCGCGGCCGCCTGGCGCTCGCTCGCTCCCTCCTGGAGCAGCGACACCCTGGACATCTATGCGGGCGGGAGTGCGGGGACGGTCGCCGGTCTGCTCGCCGAGTCCGGGCGGAGCGAGGAGGCCGAGGCGTGGCTGGCCACGGAACCGGGGGTGCCGCGCAAGATCGCCGCCGAAGCGCTGTCCGCGCTGGCCGTCCACCACGCGGCGGACGACCCGGAGCGGGCGCTGGGACTGCTCCACCGGGCGGTGAACGGGTTCCCTGGCGCGAGATGGACACTTTCGCTCTATCAGCAGGACCAGTTCGCCGACCTGGCGGGCGCGATGGCGTCGTCAGGGTGCGTCGACGAAGCCGAACGGCTGGTGGCCGCGCTCCCCGACACAGCCGTCCGCACCCGGGGCTGGGCCGCCGTGTCCCTGGCCGTGCAGCCGGCGGACTCGCAGAGGGCCCTGCGGCTTGCGGAGTGCGCCGTCTCCACGCTGTCCGAGGTCGAATCGGTCGGCAGGACCCCGGGTGTCTTCACCGCCGCCGTCCAGGCCCTTGCGCGCGCCGGTGCGGTCCAGCGGGTGCCGGAGGTGATCGAGACGTACGCGACGAAGCTCTCGCCCGTCTCGGACGACATCCCCCACGCCAGGATCCATGCGCTCGCGCTGCTGTGGCCGCATTCCCCGAGCGTGGCGGGCCACCTGGCGGACCTCGCTCTCTCCGAGGTGGCCGAACACGCGGTGGACGACGCCATCATCGCCGCACTGCTCGTCTCCATCGGCCGCCACGACGAGCAACGGGCCACGGCGGTACGGGAGGTGCTGGACGGGCGCTCCCGCGGTACGTATCGCTTCCATGCCGACCCGCACCAGCGGGAGTGGGCGCGGATGAGAAGGTCCTTCCCGCACTGGGTCGACATCATGGTGGCCGGTTTCCTCGAGCTCGGGGACGACCCCGAGTACGCCGTTCGCGCATACCTCGACCCCTTCGCCGCGGAACACCGGGGGGAGGTACTGCCCGCTTCGCGCGCCGGGACGGCCGCGCTCGCGTACGCGGCGCTCGGCGACCACGCTGCGGCGCTGCAACAGGCGCGGCAGGCTCGCAACGAGGTCGAGCGCTCGGAGGTCCTCGCCCATCTCGCCGCGTACGCCGCCTGTCTGCCGACCGGATCCGCAGCGGTCCCTCTCTACGAGGACCGCTACGACGTCCTTCCCCTGTTCCGGGGCCTGGCCACCCAGCTCCTGCCGCCCCCGTCGGGCCCCGACCTTATCCGGGCCAGGGCGTTGCTGGCGCAGGCGCTTACCCCCGCAGGCTGGCACCACGCCTTACCGGTGCTCGCGCACCTGGCGCCCGCGGCTGTCCGCCGGGCAGGCCGGAGCGTGCTTCTCGAGACGGAGGGCCCGGGGTTCACCCTGCGTTGAACCGGCGAACCGTCACCGCAGCCCGGATTCCCGCAGGACGGCGGCCAGTTCGTCCTCGTCGAGCGCGAGGTCGAAGGTCTCGGCGAGCAGCGCGCCGATCTGCGCGGGCTCCACCTCCTTCTCGATGCTCACGCCGTCGGGTGTGGTCATCTTCCAGGTGGTGCCGTCGAGTTGGTGGTGCTCCGGTCCGGTGTAGCGCTGGGCGAACAGCCGCGTGACGAACGGAGAGCGCGGGTGGCTGCCGACGTAGTGGCTGCCGACCCGGTAGTCGATCGGGTACTGCTGCACGAGGACGAAGGTGTTGCGGTCGAACCAGCCGTCGGGTCCGAGCTGGTGCAGCGACCACGTGTCGGCGAGCGCTCCGGGGCGCCGCTCCAGGCGGTAACTCCAGCCGTCGGCCTCCAGCGTGGCGCCGTCGGCGAGTTCGATCGGCGCGGTCGGCCCGCTCCCGAACCCCACGTCGCACAGCCAGATTCGCGGGTCGTCGGGGAAGCGTACGACGACCATGGCATGGGTGGCGGGCGTCACTTTGGGGGCACCGAGCGTGATGCGCCCGGTGATCCCGGTGAAGTCGAACCCGAGACGCTCCAGGGCGGCCGCGAACAGGACGACGTGCTCGAAGCAGTAGCCACCACGCCGCCGGCGCACCAGACGCTCCTGCACGGAGGCCAGGTCGAGGGGCAGAGGGCGGCCGAGCACCGCATGCACGTTCTCGAACGGGATCGACGTGGTGTGGCCGCGCTGGAGCCGGCCCAGGGTCTCCAAGGTGGCGTCCCGCGGTCCCTCGAACCCGATCCGCTCCAGATAGGCGTCGAGGTCCAATTCCTCGCCCTGCCACACGGATGCCGTCTGCTTCTGCTCGCTCATGCCTTCGCCTCTCGTACGCGTTCCGCCCCCGCTGCATACGCGTATCTCCGTACGCCCGCAGCGCGCTCCTTGAACATAGGCGACGCGCCACCCCGGCCGCCTCATCACATGGTCGCGACCGGGGTCGGTCCTTGGACCGGGGACTATGGAGGGCCGGCAGGTGTCCGGAGCGATCCGGGCCTTCCGTACCCACCGGCGCAGACCGCTCGTTATCCCGTCATCATCGAGGCCTGACACGCATGACAGGCTCAAGAGAGGCAGCGTGATGAGCAAACGCATCGAGGAGCTCGACTGGCGCCCCACCCCGATGGGAGACCTCTGCCTGCGCCGCCGCCGGGACCCGGCGACCGGCCGGGACATCCACGAGGTCAAGCTCGGCGACGAGTTCCTGATGTCCAGCCTCTTCACCGAGGGCGAGATCGCCCTCACCCGGCTCGGCCTGGAGCACCTTCAGGGCGACGCACTCGACGTTGCTGTGGGGGGACTGGGCCTCGGCTACACGGCTCGGGCGGCACTGGACGATCCCCGGGTGCGCTCGCTCATCGTCATCGATGCCCTCGCCGAAGTCATCGAGTGGCACCAGCAAGGGCTGGTGCCACTTGGCGCGGGCCTCGCCGCGGATCCCCGTTGCCGCCTGGTGCACGGCGACTTCTTCGCGCTGGCCGGCGAGGTGCACGGCCTCGATCCCGCGCGGCCCGGCCGCCGCTTCGACGCCATCCTCCTGGACGTCGACCATTCACCCCGCCATGTACTGCACCCCCGGCACGCCGCGCTCTACCAGCCCGCCGGGCTGCGGGGCCTTGCCGCCCAACTCCGTCCGGACGGTGTGTTCGCCTTGTGGTCGAACGATCCGCCGGACAGCGAGTTCACCGCGCGGCTGGCGGCGGCATTCCGGAAGGCGGAGGCCCGAGTCGTGGAGTTCGCGAACCCCCTGCAAGAGGGCATGGCGTCCAACACGGTCTATGTGGCTCGTATCTGAGTGTGCGAGGGCTGCCCTCTCGTTGCGTCGGACGATCGTTGCGCCGGAGTGCGGCATCCGGGTGTCGCGCGGCGTCGACCGGCCAGCCGTGCGCCGACCCAAGTCGGCTGCTTCCTAAGTTGACTGAATGACCGTCAGCTCAACTGCGCGTTTCCTCTTGGCCGTCGTGATCGCGTGCGCCCCCGGCGGGCTGCTGCTCGGCCCGGCGTCGGCGGCGGGCCCGAAGGGTGAGGCGAAGCCCCCGCGGGCTGCGTCGACGGATCCCTCGGTGCTGTACCGCAAGGGCATCCAATGGCGCCCGGGCCCGGGTGTGCCCGAGATGCCGGACGAGGTGTCGGCCCTGTCGTGGCTTGTGGCGGATGCTCGTACCGGTGATGTGCTGGCCGCCAAGAACGCGCACCGCAAGCTGCCTCCGGCCAGCACCCTCAAGACTCTGTTCGCGGTGACCGCGCTGCCGCATCTTCCCGGCCCTGTGCGTCACAAGGTGTCCGAGGCCGATCTTGCGGGCGTCGGTGAGGGCAGCAGCCGCGTCGGCGTCCGGCCGGGATACACCTACCGTGCCGCTGACCTGTGGCGGGGTGTGTTCCTCAGTTCGGGCAACGATGCGGTGCATGTGCTGGCGAGGATGAACGGTGGCTGGCGGCACACCGCGGCGCAGATGCAGGCGAAGGCCCGGGCGTTGGGCGCGCGGGACACCCGGGTCGTGTCTCCGGACGGCTACGACGCGCCTGGTCAGGTCTCCTCTGCGTACGATCTTGCGCTCTTCGGGCGTGTCGGCCTGAATCACCCGGAATTCGCCCGCTATGCCGCCATGGCGACCGCGAAGTTTCCCCTGGGCGGCTGGGCGTTCGACATCTACAGCACCAATCGGCTGCTGACGGGCGCCGACGGTGTGGCCGCGTACCCGGGACTGATCGGGATCAAGAACGGCTATACGAGCAACGCGGGCCACACGCTGATCGCCGCCGCGGAGCGCGGTGGCCGCACGCTGGTCGTGACGGTGATGAATCCGCAGGAAGGTGGCGGCTTCGCCGTCTACGAGGAGGCGCGGGCCCTGTTGGACTGGGGCTTCGGAGCCGCGTCACGCATCCGGCCCGTCGGCTCGCTGAATCAAGCCGTCCCGCGGCCGGGCCCAGGGGTGCGGGCAGCGGCCAAGGCCGAATCCGCGGGCTCCACCTGGCCAGCGCTCGGCGCCGGGGCGGGTTTGGTGGTTCTCGGCGTCGTCGTCAGAGCGGTGCGGCAGCGCAACCGCCATGGCGCCGGGGTCAGTTGAGGTTCGCCGCGAGCGCCGGCTCTTGTCGTGCGACCTTGACATTCCGGGAAGCCGGAGGGGGCGTGCCCTCTCCGGCTTCACACGGTTCAGACGGAGCGGTGGTACTGGTCGGGCACATGCACCTCGCCACCCAGCTCGCGCGCCGCGAGCCGTGCGAACGAGGGGTTGCGCAGGAGCTCACGGCCCAGCAGCACCGCGTCCGCCTCGCCGTTGGCCACGATCTTCTCGGCCTGTTCGACCTCGGTGATCAGGCCCACCGCGGCCACCGGCAGTCCGGCCTCTTCCTTGACGCGGGTCGCGAACGGCACCTGGTACGAGGGTCCGACGGGGATGCTGACCTTGGGTGCGAGGCCGCCGGTGGACACGTCGAGGAGGTCGACGCCGTGCTCCTTGAGCACCGAGGCGAAGCGCACGGTGTCGTCGGCGGTCCAGCCGCCCTCGTCCAGCCAGTCGGTGGCGGAGATGCGGAAGAACAGCGGCTTGTCCTCGGGCCATACTTCGCGTACGGCATCGACGACTTCGAGCGCGAAGCGGGTGCGGTTGTCGAAGGAGCCGCCGTAGGAGTCGGTGCGCTTGTTGGCGTGCGGGGAGAGGAACTCGCCGATCAAATAGCCGTGGGCGCCGTGCACTTCGACGACCTCGAAGCCCGCTTCCAGGGCGCGCACCGCGGCGGCCCGGAACTGCCCGACGATCTCCTTGATCTGCTCCACGCTCAGCTCGACGGGCGTCCGGTCGCCCTCCGCGAACGGCACCGCGCTCGGCGCGAGCGGCTGCCAGCCGTGCGCGGACTCGTCGACCTGCTTGCCCCCGTTCCACGGCTGGGCGGTGGAGGCCTTGCGGCCCGCGTGGGCGATCTGGATGCCGGGAACGGTGTTCTGCGACTTCAGGAAGTCCACGATCCGGCGCAGCGCCGCGACCTGGGTCTCGTTCCAGATGCCCAGGTCGTACGGGCTGATCCGGCCCTCGGGGGAGACGGCGGTGGCTTCGAGGAGGATGAGACCGGTGCCGCCGGCCGCGCGGGCACCGTAGTGCTGGAAGTGCCAGTCGTTCGCGACGCCCGCGTTCGGCCCGAAGGCCTCCGCCGAGTACTGGCACATCGGCGCCATCCAGAGCCGGTTGGGCACGGTCAGCGACCGCAGGGTGTAGGGCTCGAACAGTGCGCTCATGGCGAGTCTCCTTGGACAAAGGCAGCGGCAAAGGCGGCAAAGGCGTTCGGACGGGCAGCCGAAGACCGGAGCCGTTCGACTGCCTCGTACGATACTCACCGTACTACGAGAGATGTCAAACTACGAGACCTCTCGTACAATGAATTCACAGCGTCCGTCTCCATGCGGGCGCACCGGATCAGGAGGCAGCGTGACCACCGCCACGAGCAGCCGAGAACTCGCCCACCCCGCGCGCGAGGAGATCCGTCTGGAGTCCGTGCTGCATGCCCTGTCCGATCCGATGCGCATGCAGGTCGTACGGGAACTGGCCGAGGCGGAGGGCGAGTTGTCTTGCTCGTACTTCGATCTGCCGGTCACCAAGTCCACGACCACGCACCACTTCCGGGTGCTGCGCGAGAGTGGAGTGATCCAGCAGGTCTACCGCGGCACCGCGAAGATGAACGGGCTGCGCCGTGACGATCTAGCCGCGCTCTTCCCCGGCCTTCTCGACAGCGTTCTCGACGCGGCTGCCCGGCAGGAGCGGCGGCTCGCCGACGGCTGAGCCCGCGTCCGACGCCCCGGCCGCACCCTCGGCCGGGGCGTCCTTGCTGCCCGGCAGATGGTTGAACAGCAGGTTCAGGGCGATGGCGGTCAGGCAGCCCGCGCTGATGCCGCTGTGCATGACCGTCTGGAACCAGTCGGGGAACTTCTCGTAGATCTCCGGCACGCCGACCGGCAGCATGCCCACGGCCACCGACACGGCGACGACCGTGAGGTTGTGGTTGCCGCGGAAGTCCACGGTCGCGAGCGTGCGCAGACCGGTGGCGGCCACCGTTCCGAACATCACCAGGCCCGCACCGCCGAGGACGGGTGCCGGGATCGCGGCGACGAGCGCCCCGAGCTTCGGCAGCAGACCGAGCAGTACGAGGATCACGCCCGAGCAGGCGACGACCCAGCGGCTGCGCACCCGGGTCATCCCGACGAGGCCCACGTTCTGCGCGAACGCGGTGTACGGGAAGGTGTTGAAGACACCGCCGAGCACCGTGGACAGACCGTCGGCGCGCAGTCCGTCCGCCAGGTTGCGCGGACCGACCTTGCGGCCGGTCATCTCACCCACGGCGATCATGTCGCCGGTGGTCTCGGTCATGATGACCAGCGCGACCACCAGCATCGACACCACGGCCGCGGCCTCGAAGGTCGGCGCACCGAAGTGGAACGGTGTGCTGATGCCGAGCCAGTCGGCCCGGCCCACCCCGTCGAAGTCCGTGAAGTCGAGGGGTATCGCCACCAGCGTCCCCACCAGGATGCCGACGAGCACCGCGATCCGGCTGAGGAAGGCGGGCCCGAAGCGCTGCACCGCCACGACGACCACGAGGACGAAGGCCGCGAGCCCGACGTTCTTCGGCGCACCGAACTCCGGTGAACCCGCGCCTCCGGCGACCCAGCGGCCGGCCACGGGCAGCAGCGTCACGCCGATGATCAGAATGACCGTGCCCGTGACCAGCGGCGGAAAGAACCTGAGCAGGCGTCCGAAGACCGGCGCGAGCAGCACCATCGCGAGACCTGAAATGATCACGGCACCGTAGATGGCGGGCAGTCCACCGCCCTGCGTGCCGATCAGCACCATCGGCGACACGGCGGCGAACGTACAGCCCTGCATGATCGGCAGCCGCACACCGAACCGCCAGACACCCACGCACTGCAGCAGTGTCGCGATCCCGCACACCAACAAGTCCGCGGTGATCAGATACGCGAGGTCGGCAGGCGGCAGCTTCATCGCGCCGCCGACGATCAGCGGCACCGCCACCGCGCCCGCGTACATCGCGAGCACATGCTGCAGACCGAACGCGATCAGCTTGCCGGTGGGCGGCACCTGATCGACGGGATGCTTCTCGGTCGCCGGGGCGGGGGAGCCGGCAGGGGGAGCAGAGGCCATCGGGCACTCCTGTACTGGGAGAGGGGACACGACTGTTCAAGCGCAGTCCGGGCGCAGTGGGGGATGCACGAGACCGTAAGCGGCCTGAACAGTTTGTTGATTACGCGGATGTTGCCGCGCTGTGTCGGCGATCGCCAGACCCAGGAGGGCGAGTTCAGGAAGTGGCCTGCGCGTTTCCCAGGGCGCGTTCCGCCCGAGCCGCCGCAAGCAGGGCATCCCACTCGCCGATCTTCACAGGACCCCGCCCGAGCGAGGCCCCGAGCGCCGCCTCGGCCTGCTCGATCGCCTGCCATCCGGACCACTCCACGGGCCGCAGTCCGGCCGACCTCAGCCCCTCCAACGGGTCGCGGCGCTCCGGCAGTTGTACGGAGTCGTCCGCGCCCCTCGCGCGCACGAGACCGGGAGCGTCCTCGAGGAGCGAGGTCACCGTCTCCTTGGCGCAGGGCCGGTTGGTGCCGATCACCCCGGTCGGTCCCCGCTTGATCCATCCGGCGACGTACTCACCCGGAGACCGCTCACCGGCCCGCAGCACCCGCCCCGCCGCATGCGGCACCGTGCTGGTGCGCTCGTCGAACGGCAGCCCGTCCAGCGGCACTCCGCGATAGCCCACGGACCGCAGCACCAGCTGCGCCTCGATCTCCTCGTACGACCCCGAACCCGTCACCCCGCCCTGCCCGTCCGGCAGCGTCCGCTCGAAACGCACCGCGCGCACCGTGCCGCCTTCCTCGAGCAGCTCCACCGGGCGCAGGAAGAACCGCAGATGGATCCGCCGTCCGCGTCCCTGCGCCGGCCGTTCGGCGAAGGCGCGCAGTGCCTCGACGTTGCGCCGGTTCACCCCGGGCAGCCCCGACGGGTCGGCGTAGAGCGGGTCGAGCGCCAACTCGGCCGGATCCACGACCACTTCCGCATCCGCGAGCGAGCCGAGCTCCCGCAGTTCCTTGGTGGTGAACTTCGCCTGCGAGGGGCCGCGCCGGCCCACCATGTGCACATCGCGCACCCGGCTGTCCGCCAGCGCGGCCAGTGCGGCGCCCGGCATATCGGTCCCGGTCAGCTCGTCGGCGCCGCGGGCGAGGATCCGGGTGACGTCGACGGCGACATTGCCCACGCCGATCACCACGGCCGAACGGGCCGCGCTCAGCGCGCCGTTCCAGTGCGCGTCGGGGTGGGCGCTGTACCAGGACACGAACTCGGTGGCCGACCAGCTCCCCCGCAGATCCTCACCCGGGACACCCAGCTGACGGTCGGTCGCGGCACCCACGCAGTACACGACCGCGTCGTACAGCCGCAGCAGCTCCTGCGGTGCGATCCCGCCCGGCCCCACCTCGACGGCGCCGAGGAAACGGACCCGTTCGTCCTGCAGCACCACCCGCAGATTGTTCTGCAGCGACTTGATCTTCTCGTGGTCGGGGGCGACGCCGTAGCGGACCAGACCGTACGGGCACGGCAGCCGGTCGAGCACATCGACCCGTACCGGCACCCGGTCCTGCTGGATGAGCGACTGGGCGCAGTAGACCCCGCTCGGTCCCGATCCGACGACAGCGACATGAAGCACGATGGGGCTCCTCCCGCGGGGTGCCTTCAGCATCGCACTCCCGTACGGCCGAAGGGGAGATGCGCGCGTGTGCCGGGAGTGCGTCGGGGCGAACGCTCGCGTGCCGTCGATGACCATGAGTGATTATGCGGTTACGGTGTTGATGTGCTCTATGGATCATTTGATGCAGAATTTGAGCAGAATCGACCGAATGGCGATCAGTGGGGGAGCGCTGGACCGGAAGGCGGCGACGCGGGGATCGGCGACCCGGCGGGCGGCGGAGGGGAGGCCGCGGAACCGGTTTGGCCGGTGTGGGAACTCCAAGGGCACGGCAGTGCGTCCACGGGGCGGCAGCTCGCGTCGTACGAGGCGGGAGGCGCGTGGGAGGCGCAGGGTGCGGGCGGCTCCCTGCCGCCCTGGTTCAACGTCCGGGTGACCTTCGGTGACGGTTCGCATGTCGAAGTGCTCGCGGTGGCCGGTGAATCGGGGATCGCCATCGAGGACATGAGGGCCCAACCGCCGCTGCCGCTCGCGGGGTTCGCGACGCTGACGCAGTGGCTGGAAGGTCCGCTCGGCGCTGCCCGCGGCGCCGTCGCCGAACGGCACGGCGTGGTGACGCCCGCCCCTGAACCGCCCGACCGGCCCGCGTCGCCGCAGCCGCACCGCAGGGCACAGAGGCCCTCGCACCGCGGTGGCGACATGATCCGCTTCGTCGCCGACGCGTACCGGGCCGCTCAGGCGGCGGGCCACGATCCGGTGCTCGCCGTGATGCACGCGACCGGCCGCAGCCGCCGCAAGTCATTGCGCCTGATCGCCGGCGCCCGCGACGCGGGCTATCTCGCGCCCCGGCACAACCGCCGCTGAGCGAGAGTCCGGCAGCTCCAAGGGGCTCTGACAGCTCGACGGGTGTCCGGCAGCTCGGCGTGTGGCCGACGGCGCTACGGGGTCCGGCCCTCTAGGGCAGCTCGCGCATCCGGTCGATCTCGGCGGTCTGCTGGGCCATCACATCGGCGGCCATCTCCTCGACCTGCACGTTGTTGCCACCCGAGAGCACCTCTTCGGCCATGATGACGGCGCCGCTGTGATGGGTGACCATCAGCTTGATGAAGAGCTCGTCGAAGGCCGCGCCCTTCGCCGCGCGCAGCGTCTTCAGCTGCGTCTCGCTCGCCATCCCGGGCATCGTGCCGTGATCGTGTCCGCCCGTGTCGCGCGGGCCGCCGTTGTTCTTGACCCACGCCTCCATCGCCTCGATCTCGGGGCCCTGGGCCGCGTGGATACGGTCGGCGAGCTGCTTGATTTTTTCCGACTTCGCCCGGTCCGGGGCGAGTTCTGTCATGTCGAGTGCTTGTTTGTGGTGCTCGATCATCATCTGCGCGTACGTGAAGTCCGCCGAGTTCGGAGTGTCGTCCTCGCCCCGCTTCTTGGCCTCCTCGGGCGATATCTCCTCCGCCTTCTCGCCCGGCTTGCCCGGAGCGATCACCGAAGCACCGTCCTGACCGGCGGACTTGGCCTTGTCCTCGCCGTCGCCGGAGTCGCAGCCGGCGAGCACCAGTGCACCGGCGAGCGCCACCGCGGCGGCAAGTGCCCGTCCGCGCGGGGATCTGTGACGAAGCAGCACGGCAACCTCCTGAAGCAAGTGGATCGTTGGCGTCCGTCCTAGCACGAGTGCGATCGCCGAAGATCAAAAACTTCTATTACAAGTGCGTTGCCATCTGTTGAGATGAGCATGACGGGCACGATACTGCGGTTGTCCGTGAACCGTTCAACTATGAACGGCGACTTGGGAGGACAGTGTGACCCAACAGAACCGACCCCGTGCCCGGCACAGACGCCTCGGCGTCGCAGCCGCCGCCTTCGGACTCGTCGCCACGCTCCTGACCGCAGGTCAGGCCGGCGCGACTCCGGACCCGGGCGATGCGCCCGCATCGCCGAAGGGCGTCTCCAAGAGCGATGCCGCGGACACCCGTGCCGCGATATCCAACGGCGAGATCCCCGGCCAGGACGAGATCGTCCACTCCGACAACATCGAACACATCACCAACATCCCCAAGGACGTGCTGCCGGGTACCAACTCGGACCTCGCGTTCCAGGGGAAGTACGCCTTCGCCGGCAACTACGACGGCTTCCGGATCTTCGACATCTCGAACCCGAAGAAGCCGGCGACGGTGGCTCAGGTCCTGTGTCCCGGCAGCCAGAACGACATCTCGGTCTCCGGCGACCTGCTCTTCCTGTCGACCGACTCCTCGCGCAGCGACGACTCGTGCGCCAGCACGTCGCAGCCCGCGACCGAGAAGTCGTCGTGGGAGGGCATGAAGATCTTCGACATCAGCGACAAGCGCAAGCCCGAGTACGTGGCCTCGGTCGAGACCGCGTGCGGCTCGCACACCCACACGCTGGTGCCGGAGCGCAGGAACGTCTACGTGTACGTGTCCTCGTACTCGCCGAGCGCGACGTTCCCGGACTGCCAGCCGCCGCACGACGGCATCTCGATCATCAAGGTGCCGCGCAAGGCCCCCGAGCAGGCCAAGGTCATCGACTTCCCCGTGCTGTTCCCCGGTTCGGGACCTGACGGTGGCGGTAACCCCGGTGCGCCCACCAACCCGGGTGTCTCCAAGACCACCGGCTGCCACGACATCACCGTGCTGCCCTCCAAGGACCTCGCGGCGGGTGCGTGCATGGGTGACGGTGTCCTCATCGACATCGAGGACCCGGAGGAGCCGAAGATCATCGACCAGGTCCAGGACAACGTGAACTTCGCGTTCTGGCACTCGGCGACCTTCAATCAGAAGGCCAACAAGATCGTCTTCACCGACGAGCTCGGCGGCGGCTCCGGTGCGACGTGCAACGCGGCCGTCGGCCCCAAGCGCGGTGCGAACGGCATCTACGACATCGTGGGCAAGGGCGACAAGCGCAAGCTCGTGTTCAAGTCGTACTTCAAGATCGACCGCCACCAGGCCGACACCGAGAACTGTGTCGCGCACAACGGCTCGCTGATCCCGGTCAAGGGCAAGGACCTGATGGTGCAGGCCTGGTACCAGGGCGGCGTCTCGGTCTGGGACTTCACCGACTCGAGCAAGCCGAAGGAGATCGGCTACTTCGAGCGCGGTCCGCTCAGCACCACGACCCTGCAGACCGGCGGTTCCTGGTCTGCGTACTACTACAACGGCTATGTCTACTCGAACGACATCGCCAAGGGCTTCGACGTCCTGAAGATCAACGACCGTCGTACCGACCCGGCGAAGCGGATTCGTCTGGACGAGCTCAACGTCCAGACGCAGCCCGACTACTTCGACCGCTGGGACGACTGAGTCATCCCGTGTGTTCCGTCGGACGGGAGACCGTCCGGCGGAACGCCGAGCTCCCACGCGAGACCGTAGCGGTGGAACAGTTCCGCCCGCAGCCGAGCGATCGGCATCGGAGCTCCGGGAATGAGCAGCGCGAACACCGCGCCCATCAACTGCGCCCGCAGCAGCGGGTAATCACGGTCCACATCGAGCGATCCATGCCGTACGCAGGTGTCGCGCAGCAGTTCGGCGAGCCGTCGCTGTTCGGGGCACTGCACGAAACCCTCGGCCTGCAGAATCCCGGCCATGTGCGTCCGCATCAGCAGCGGCCGGTCGACCGTCAGGCCCAGGATCGCGTCGATGGCCCGGGCGAGCAGCTCATCGCCGTCGCTCGCGCGCGGCTCGCGCTCCAGCGCCGCCTGCAGGGTCAGATGCATCAGCCGGTGCACCGCCGACTGCAGCAACTGCCGCTTGCCGGGGAAGTAGTACGAGACAAGACCGCGCGCGCATCCGGCCCGGTCGGTGATGTCCCCGAGCGTCGTCGCCTCGAATCCGCGCTCGCCCACGAGCTCCACCGTCGCCTGCAGCAGCCGCTCACGGGAACGCCGGCGCAACTCCTCGTTGACCGATGCGCTGCGCGGGGACAATCGCAAACTCCTGTGTTGACTGGCTCGCAGCCAACTATACTCAGCGTGCACTGAACGGACCCCTCTGTTCCTGACCGGGGCGGTCCAGTGCTGCCGTCCGCCCGGGCGACGCGGGGGATCGTCCGGACGGACGGCTTTCGTGTGTCTGACCTGCCGGTTCCCTGTGACTCATGCACTGGGGTTCACAGGGGGCATGATCGTTCGCTGCCAGGTCATGACGGGCCGCACAGGTGTCGCAGCGCGGCGACACCCTGTGTAGCGCGCAGGGCAAGGCTACTTGCAACAGGCCGCTTGCGACCGACGTGTACCTCGGCGACGTGAGCAGCCCATGGGATCCTCTGGACCGTGCGCGCCCAATGGCTCGACAACGACCCGGACGTCGCGGAGTGAGCCCTTGGCCGGGATCGGTCTCCCGTGCCCAACTGCATTACGAGCAGCATTAGCTGCCGGTGAGCGGGCATCGGCCATGGGATGCGTGTTGGGCTTTGCGATCATCGCGGCAGGCATCGTATGGACAGTGGCCTTTGGTCGCTGAGGCCTGTCCCGTTCAGGTGTGTGAGCTGGGACGTTGACTGACGGTACGGTCGTTGCGTGGAGTCCGAGAAGCCGAACTGGTGTCCGTTGCACGGGTCTGGCGTACGTCCTGAAATCCTGGTCGGGCGTCGGCTGGAGGAGGTCTTCGCCGCGTGGTATCGGAGCGGAGACGAGGAAGCGGGAGACCCGCTGGACGTGTGGCTGATCGACGGCCAAGGCGGCTCCGTGCACATCACAACCGGCTCGGACTGGTGCCTGATCGCGGAATCCGCGAGCCCGCACGAGGGCTACGACATGGACAGCTGGGGGCGCATCGAGGTAGCTCCGGTCGGTGATCGGACGCCGTTCGCTTCCCACCTCGGCGAAGATGTCCTGGCGGTGAGGGAAGAGTTCGAGCCCCGGACCGGCCGCGTCGCACTCGAGGTCAGTTTCGCCTCCGGCCGGGTTCGTTGCGACAGTTGGGCTGGAGACCTCCGTCTTTCCGAGTGAGGTTTCCCGTTCCATCTCACCTGGTCACGGTGTGATGATCTTGATGTGGCTGGTGTGATCACGGCGTCCGAGGTCGGCGCCAAACTTCACGACGCTGACTTGTCCAGCGCACTCGGACTGACTGTGGATCAAGTTCTGGAAGCGACGGTCCACTCGAATACGCGCCTCCCGGAGGAGATCGCCAACGATGAGCGCGTCAAGCGGCACGTCCCCGACGATGACGTGTGGTGACCACCAGGAGCGGCCCATGTCCGAGCCCTGTCCGTTCTGCGAGATCGTCGCAGGGCGTGCGTCCGCGCAGATGGTCGCCGAGTGGGATGACGCCGTCGCCTTCCGGCCGCTGAACGCCGTCACCCGGGACCACACACTCGTCGTTCCCCGCACGCACGTGGCGGATTTCGCGTCCGACCCGGAGGTCTCCGCCGCGACGATGCGTCGAGCCGCCGAGCTCGTGCGAGGGTCGCCGTGCCACATCAACCTGATCACTAGTCGAGGCGCGGCCGCCACGCAGTCCGTGTTCCATCTGCACCTGCACCTCGTGCCGCGCACCGAAGGTGATGGCCTCGCGCTTCCCTGGCACGGATGATCGTCCGGATCGAAAGAGCTTTGCGCTGGTCAGGGGTAGTACGAGCCGTAAGCGCGGGGTGGCTCGGTGTGCGGTGGCGGGGTGGTGGGACGAGACTGGGGAGAGGAATCTCCGTGGGAACCGGGAGGTGTTCTCCATGCTCCTCGCCGCAAGCTCGACGTCCTGGTTGATGACCCTCATCGGTGTGGTGGTCGTCGTCGTCCTGCTGCTGGCCTTCTGGTACGGGCGACGCCTCGCCGCCAAGAGGACCGCACCGCCGCCGCAGCCGCAGCCGCGTGCGGATTCCTGGGAGACGCCGGACGATCAGGAACCTCCCAAGCCGCACTGAGTCCGGTCGGTGGTTCCGCCGAGGCCGGACAAGTAGGCGTCGAGCAGCTCCACTTGACGGTCCGGCGGGTAGGCAGCCGGGTCGAAGAGGGCCTGGACGACCAGGCCGAGGACGAAGGCCTGCGCCGCTGACGCGATCTGCGAGGCATCGGCGGGAGGCAGCTCGCCGAGCTCCTGCGCCGCGAGCACACGCTCGCGCAGCCTGTCGCGGCTGTCCGCGTACTTACGGGCGTACTCCGCACTCAGCTCCGGATCGGACAGTGCCGCATCCCAGGACGAGACCCAGATCCGGTTGCTGTCGGTGGCCTCGGGCGTCAGCGGCAGGATGTCCAGGAGCGCGTCCCTGACCGAGGGCAACCCCGTGCCCGACGTGCGCCGTGGGCGCGCGAGGGTCCGCTCCTCGAGCAGATTCAGGGCGTAGGCAACCAGAGCGCGCTTGGTCGGAAAGTAGTGCGTCAGCAGCCCCGTGGTGGCACCCAGCTCGGCGGCCACGGCACGCAGGGTCAGCCCGGCGAAACCTCGCGTCGCCATGACCTGCCAGACCGCCGCGGAGACGTCGCGGCGGCGGGCTTCGTGATCTCCCTTGGTACGTGGCATGGGGCCACGCTACATTGACGTAACAACTGTTATGTGAATGAGCGCGAACACGTGCTCACCGAGAATGGGGAGGCCCGATGTTCTCGCTGGCCTTGCGCGACGGCGCCCGGCTCGCGCCGCTGGAGATCTGGCATGCCGAGGAGTTCGCCGCGCACATGGCCCGCGCTCGCGAGCACATCCGCCCGTGGGTGGGAGCGTCGTTCGTCACGGACGATCTCGACGGTGCGCGGGCCACGCTCGCGCGGTACGCGGAGCGTCAGGCCGCCGACGGGGCCCGCCTGTACGGGATCTGGCTGAGCGACGTACTGGTGGGCGGCGTGATGTTCACCGACTTCAGTGCGGCCGCCGGCTCCTGCGAGGTCGGATGCTGGCTGGAGCCCTCCGCCGAGGGGCGTGGTCTGGTGACGGCGGCCTGCGACGCCCTGCTCGACTGGGCGTTCACGGTCCGGGGGCTGCACCGCGCCGAATGGCACTGCCGCGCCGACAACGAGCGCAGCGCGTCGGTGGCCAAGCGCCTCGGCATGACGCTGGAGGGGGTGCGGCGGGAGGCCTGGCCTTACGAAGGGGTCCGCTACGACAAGCAGGTCTGGGCGGTCCTTGCCCCGGAACGGGCTGCTGGCGCCTGAATCACACCACCCGCTGCCTGAGCCACTCCACCCCCGCCTGAGTCACACCACCCGCCGCCTCAGTCACACCACCGCTGCCCGAGTCACGCCCCCGCCGCCTGAGTCACGCCCCCCGCCTGAGTCACACCACCCGTGGATGCACACGGCAATTGGTGTGGAGGTAGCGGGCGTTGCCGTCCGTGAAGTCGTAGAGGGCGACCGTCTGCGTGTCCTCCAGGGGGTCCGACGGCGGCATCAGGAAGTGGGTCTCGCTGACCGGGCGCAGCTCGTAGCGAATGCGCTCAGGCTTCCCGAGGAAGTCCGCATGCATCGGGTCGAGGGTCGAAGTGAGCCAGAGCTTTCCGCTGTCGGCCGCCACCTCGAAGCGTGTACCAGGGCGTTCGTAGACACCTTCGTATCGCGACAGATCGAGCGCGAGCGTGGGATCGGGCGCTGGCAGCTCAGGGACGGTGGGCAGCCCGAGTCCGGTCAGGATCTCGTCGAACACCTCGCGGCAGAAGGCGTCCCGCGGACCGCCGTTGGTCAGCAGCACGATCGCCGTGTCGGCGCCCGGCAGCAGGCGCAGCCGGGCGTGCTGGCCGATCGTGCTGCCGTCGGTCGCGTAGACGGTCTCCCCGTGCCAGTCGCAGACGATCAGACCGAGCCCCCACTCGGGCCCGTACATGTAGGGGTCGGGTACGGGCACCCTCGAGCGCAGCATCTCCCGGACGCTGTCGGCCGTCACGATCCGCCGCCCGTCGGGTGCCACGCCGTCGTGGAGCAGGACGTGCGCCAGGGCGAGTACGTCCCGTGCGGTCGTGGTGACGGTGCCGCCGGGGCCGAAGGCCCGCGGCAGGTGGTCGACCGGTGTGACGATGGGGCCTTCGGCCAGGGAACGGAGCAGGTGCCCGGTCGCGGCACGGGACGTGTCCACCTGCTCGTGCCAACTGCTCGTGCCGGTCAGGCCCATGGGTGCGAACAGGCGGTCCCGCATCACCTCGTCCCACGGCTTGGCGTCCTGAACCTCCAGGATCCGCGCGAGGATCGCGTAGCCGAGGGCGGCGCTGTAGCCGTGGGTGCTGCCGAGCGGGAAGACCTGGGGTGCGTCGGCGATGGCCGCGACCATGCGCTCGTAGACATCGGGATCCTCCCCGGGATCGCCATACGCCTCCTCGATACCGCTCGTGTGGCACAGCAGGTGCCGTGGGGTCACTTCGGCGGCGGCCTCTGGATCGGCCACCTCGAATCCGGGTAGGTAGGCCCGCACCGGTACGTCCAGGTCGAGCTTGCCCTCGTCGACCAGCTGCATCACGGCCAGGGCGGTCCACGTCTTGGTCATGGAACCGCACTGGTAGACGGTGTCCGTCGCGACGGGCTCCTGTGTTTCGACGTTCCGTACGCCGACGGCCAGTTCGGTCGTCTGCCCCGCGTGCAGCACTCCGATCGCTGCGCTCGGAATTCCGTACTGCGCAAGGAGGTCGGTGACGCGGGCCCGCAGGCGTGCGATGTCCAGGGTCATCGGGCGAGGCCTATGGCGTTGGCGGCGTCCGCCTCGAAGTACTCCGTCGTCGCGTGGTCGCCGACGTGTGCCTCGAAGAACTCCCGGAGCCCGTCGACGGATCCGTACGTGATCACGTTCACCGCCTTGCCCCCGTCGCGGCCGGCCACGGCGAGCTTCCACTGCGAGCCCTTCGGCAGCTTGGCGTGCGCCCGCTTCAGGGCGCTCCAGAACTTGCTGTCGTCGGACACGGTCGACACGGCCATCACATACATCGCGGTTCCCTTCGCCTTAACTTTCCAGATGTGAAAAGCTACGTTGCGTTTCGAGGATCATCAAAGGAAAAGAAGGGAAAACTGCGAGATCACAGGGAATCGTTGCAACAGAAATGCGCGTGAATGCAACTCTGGTGAAGAGCCGTTGCGATGTACTGTGGTGAAAGCAAAGCAGGAGGTGGGCCGGTGCCGGGTGGCAGGCTGACGGACGACGACCGCCGGCAGATCGCGGACTGGCTTGCCGAGGGGCTCACCTACGCCGAGATCGGGCGCCGCCTGGGCCGGCCGACGTCCACAGTCAGCCGTGAGGTGGCCCGCAACGGTGCGCCGAGCGGCGCCTATCTCGCCGACCACGCGCGGGAGTCCGCCGGGCAACGCGCCCGACGCCGCCGGCCGGCCGGACCGTCCGAACCGGTGGCCGATGCTCAACAGGCCGATGACGTACGGGCATTCGTCGACGAGTTCGCGAGCCTCCTCGCCGCGACCGGGATGCCGCGGATGACCGCCCGGGTGTTCGTCTGTCTGCTCACCGCCGACGCCGACGGTCTGACATCGGCCGAGCTGGTGCGGCAGCTGCAGGTCAGCCCGGCGTCGGTCTCGAAGTCCGTCAGCTCCCTGGAAGCCATGGAACTGGTCGCGCGCAAGGCCGACCGCACCACACGTCGTAAGCGGTACGTCGTCGACGACAAGGTCTGGCTGAGCGCCTGGCAGGCCGACACCGATGCGCACGGGCGAATCGCGACGGCTGCGCGGCGCGGCATCGAGATCTTCGGCGCCGGCACACCCGCCGGCGACCGGTTCGACAGGATGGGCCGGTTCTTCGCCCGGCTCAGCGAGCACATGAGCGGCAGCGGCCTGGCCGAGCCCGTCGTGTACGACGCCCTGACGGTGGTCGCCGCACTGGTGCACGCGGGCCGGCCGCTCACGGCGGACGCGCTGGTGAGCGGGCTGGACTGGCCGCGCGAGCGGGTCGCCGCAGCGCTCCACGCGATCGAGGGCGAACCGGCGCTCGCCGATCCGCTCGCCCTGCGCACCCTCGCGACCGGCGACTACTGCCTCGAGCCGAGGGCGGATCGCCTGAGCGCCGCGCAGCGAGCGGCTCTGGAACGGTCAGGCTGACGAGGAGAAGCTAGTACCGCACCCCGGTCGCCCGCTCCGACCGTTCCCACAGCCGCTGCGCCACCTCGGCATCGCGCGAACGCCCGCTGGTACCAACGGCCTTCGGATATCCGTTGCGCTGGAACAGACCGTCCGGCCCGATGCAGCTGCCCCCTTCGACACCCGGCGCCGTCGCCGCGTACAGCAAAGGCAGTGCACCCATGGCCGGGGGCTGGGCGCGGCCGCCGGCCAGGAACTTGCCCTGGAGCGAGGTGTCGACGCGCTGGCCCTCGGTCCCCGCGACACCGGGGTGGGCCGCCACCGACAGGGGGCCGTCGGCGGGCAGGCGACGCTGGAGTTCGTGCGCGAAGAGCAGGTTGGCCAGTTTGGACTGGGCGTAGGCGAGCCAGCGCTGGTAGCGGCGGTGCTCGTAGTGGAGATCTTCGAGGTGGATGCGGCCGAGCCGGTGCAGACCGCTGGAGACGGTGACGATCCGGCCGCGTACGCGGTCGAGGAGGAGACCGGTGAGGGCGAAGTGCCCCAAGTGGTTGGTGCCGATGTGCTGTTCGAAGCCGTCCGCTGTCACGGAGTACGGGACCGCCATGACACCGGCGTTGTTGATGAGCACGTCCACGGGATGTGCCAGGGTCTCGGCGAAGGTGCGCACCGACTTCAGGTCCGCCAGGTCGAGACGGCGGACCTCGGGCGCCGGACCGTCGACGGACACCGCCACCGCCCGGCCCCTGTCCTCGTCCCTGCAGGTGAGGACCACTTCCGCGCCGGCCGAGCACAGAGCGCGGACCACCTCTGCGCCGAGGCCGCTGCTGCCTCCGGTGACAAGGAAGGTGCGTCCGGTTTGGGAGGGTATGTCGGCGGACGTCCATCGGGTCATGGCGTAGCTCCCCTCGCTACGGTGCCGGTCGCGCCCAGTCTTGTCCCGCGCCGGGCGGGCGGCTACCGGCCGCGCGAGCCCGCTTGTACGGAGCCGTGGCCGGAGCTCACCGAGCTGCGGCCGAAGCGGCGACGGGCCATGCGGACCATCAGCCACGCCGAGAGCACCCCCGGCAGACAGTGCACCGCGAGTACGCCGATCAGACTCGGTCCGCCCCAGTCCGCGGCGTACGAGGAGGGGTCGCCGAAGTCGATCACGAAAGGTTCGGCGACGGCGCGGACGATCAGATAGGTGCCGACGATCAGGCCCGGAACGAGGGCGGTCTTACGCATGGGGACTCCTGTGCAGCGGCGCCTCCGATGGTGCCGATACTTCGACGTTAGAGTCCGTGGATCCTGTGGAACACCCGGTTGACCAGGAACTTCTCCTGGGGGAAAGCCCCCAGGGCAGGTGTGTCAGACCGCTTCGAGCACTCCGTCGCGTACTGCCTCGGACCACTCGACGACCAGCCCCGCGTACTCCTTGCGCTGCTCCTCGCTCAGGCGGCCGCCGGAGCACAGCATCAGCCGCCGTATCTGCTCATTGAGCTCTTCGGCGGACCGAGTGGGGCGCGGACGTGGAGTGGAGGACATGTGAACGAGCTTAGGGGCCGGGTATGACAACGCGCTGAGAAAACTCTGTGATTTCCACCTGTACGAGAGCTGTAGAACCGGCTCTGACCTGCATAGTTGAGGTCTGCGATGCGCACAGGGGCCGGTGTTGTGATGTTCGCCTCGCCGCCCCCGGTAAACGTCGGATCGCCGTACGCCGTCTCCATGACGTCTCCACGAGCGTGAGCGGAGTCCGCCTTTGCCGGGGCGGGAGTTCGCCCGGGTCAGACCGTTTCGGTCACATCGGCCTGGACGGCGGCCGCCCAAGCGGTCACCAACCGCTCGTACTCTGCGCGCTGTTGCTCGTCCAGGCGTCCGCCCGCGCGCATCCACAACGCGCGGATCTGCTCGTTGAGTTCAGCAGACCGCACGGAACCAGTGGCGGTTTCGGGAGGCATGCCCACCACCTTAGGGCCTCGCGCGGCGGGCTCCGTTGGGCCAGAGGCCCAGCAGGGCGCGAGCGGCGGCCGGGACCAAAGAGCCTCGCGGGTTTCATCCGGGCCCGGCCGTGGCCAGGTCGAGTCAGCCCGCCCGGCCGTCGACCAGATCGAGTACGGGCAGCAGCTGGCCGGGGCGCTCGTGCGCGGGCAGATGGTCGACGAAGTGCACCGCGCAGCCGAGTTGGGCGGCACCGCCGTCGGCACGGCGGTCGTCACCGACCATCAAGGTGTCCTCGGGCGCCACCGCGAGCTGCTCCAAGGCGACCGCGAACAGGCGCGGGTCGGGCTTTTGGATGCCGTGCTCGTACGACAGGACGTAGGTGTCGATATACGGATCGAGGCCGTGCTCGCGGAACACCGGCCGCAGGTCCCAGCCGATGTTGCTGACCACGCCGACACGGACACCGCGCTCGCGCAGCCCTTGGAGGACCGGCGCGGTGTCCGGGTAGGGGCCCCATGCCGGCGGTGTCATGTGCCGGTCGTAGAGCGCGCCGTGCAGCGCGGGGGAGGGGAGCTCCACGACACCCGAGAGGCCTGTGTACGCGTCCCGGTGATTCTCCGCGCTCGTGTCGCGCACCGCCCAGATGTCCCGCAGGTGGTCCGGTACGCGCGGGGTGGGGGTGCCGCCGGGCAGCGCGCCGATATGGTCCAACTCGTCAGCGTACCGCCGGAATTCGGCCTCGGAGAGCTCCATGCCGGCCTCATCCAGGCAGGCCCGCAGCCATGAGTCGGTGGTCTCGATCCGCAGCAGGGTCCCGGAGAAGTCGAAGAGCACACCCTTGATCGTCATACGGACGATCCTCGGTCGCCGGCGACGGTGGGGTCAACCCGGGCTTCCACGCGCTGATGCACACACACGGCGACGGCGACGGTCAGCATGCCGAGCAGCCAGCCGCCCAGGACATCGGTCGGCCAGTGCACGCCCAGCCAGAGCCGTGTGAGACCGACACCGATCACCGAGACCGAGGCGAGGGCGACGGCCGCACCCCATACGGCGCCTGTGACCCCGTACCGCCGCAGCAGCCAGAGCAGCAGTCCGCACGCGACCGTCGCCGTCATGGCATGACCGGACGGGAACGCCGCGTAGTGCGCACTGTCCAGGGGCTGCTGCCACTGGGGCCGGTCCTTGTCGACCAGCGACTTCAGGGCCTGCTGGGCGAGCGTGCCCACCGTGCAGGTGACGGCGAGCAGCACCGCGAAGCGCCGCGCGCCGCGCACCCACAGGCCCACCACGACGACGGCGCACAGTGCCCGCATCGTCCAGGGATCCCAGACCCAGTCGGACAGCACGCGGTTGACCTGTGTCACACCGTCGAAGGAATGCGCCCACCGGTGCAGGGTGCGCGCGATCCCGGTGTCGAAGGAGCGCAACGGCGGCCAGGCGAACACGACGAGCACGAGCAGGACGGCCGCGAGCGCGCCGAAGAGGCCCGCGAGTGCGGCGGGCCTGCTGGGGCGACTGTGAAGACGTGACATGGGACGATCTTTGCCCGAGTACCCCGTTACGGGCTACCCCAGCGCGCTGAGGCCCGGTACGAACGCCACAAGCAGCGGAACCGCCGGCACCAGCGCTCCCGCCGCGGTCAGCCGCAGCCGGCGGCCCGCGGTGAGCCGGGGCTTGGCCGACAGGAGCCGGTTCACGCGCTGCGGGACCTGGGCGTGCGCGGTGGGGCACGGGCCGAACACGCCACGGTCTTCGTTGAGTTCGACGAGGGCGAGGGCGATGGTCAGCCGGCCGAAGCGGCGGGAGGCCACGTCGTCGGCGGCGAGCTCGACGAGGCGGTGCATCTCGTCCTGGAACGCCGCGAACACCGGCACCTGCGGAAATCCATGCGCCAGCGCCGACGAGCAGTGCAGCAGCCAGTCGTGCCGCGCCGCGGCGTGCCCCTGCTCATGCGCGAGTACGGCATCTAGTTGGCGGCCCTTGAGGCGGCGCAACGCGGCCGTGGTGATGGCCAGTTGGGGCGCCGTGCCCGGCAGCCACCAGGCGTCGGGTCGCTCGCCCTCGATCACCACGAGCCGGTCGGCGCCCGGCTCCTCGCCGGGCAGCAGGGGGGCGCGCGAGCGCAGTTCGTCACGGGCGGTGCGGCGACGGGACCGGGCGCGCAGCACCTCGCGGGTCAGCATCGCCCCCGACCACAGGCCCCCGCAGGCCAGGAGTACGGCGACGGTGGCCGCCCACGGGCCGCCCGCCCCGAGCGCGTACGCCTCGACGACGCCGTGCGGAGCGGGTGCGAAGACGTGTCCGCGTACCTGCTGCCAGGCTCCCGCGGCGCTGAGCAGCATCGAAAGCAGGCAGCACAGGAGCACCGCCGCGATCACGCACTGCCACATCCACAGCGCCACGACCGGCTCACGCTCCGGCCATTTGGCGCGGGCGAGCAGACGGGGTGCCAGAACGGCGGTGAGCGCGCCGAGCACCAGCAGGGCGGCAGGGACCATCATGCCGCTCAGCCTATTTGGGCTCGCTACCGGGCGGTACGGGCCACACAGGCAAGTGACGGACGCCACGAACCGTATGCCGGAAAGGTCCGTTGTGACCGCCCGCGCCCTCCGTCACGCACCGCCTCACATCGTCAGCAGCATCGCGAACATCGCGATCCCCATCGACAGCCGGCACGCCATCGCCAGCTCGGTCCGGTCGCCCCACCCCGTGACCGTCACCGCGACCGACGCCCCGCCGGTCCCCGCAGGCATCAGCCGCAGTCCCGAGCGCAGCACATACGCGGCGTAGTACACGAGCAGCGCGCCGGTCAGCAGCGGCACCCCCGCCGAGCCGTGATGTCCGCCGCCGGAGGCCATGGCCAAGGACATGTAGACCATCGCCAGCGCACCGACCAGGTGGTGCACATGGTGCGCGGCTCTGCGCGCCCGTATCACTTCGTACGCGGCCGCCGCACCGAAGACGGCGACATACGCCCACCACAGCTCGGCAGGCGGCGTGAGGACCGCGGCGGGGACCGCCATCAGTGCCATCGCGAACCCCATCAGCGCCTCACCGCCCGCGCCCGTGCGCTGCTCGTCCAGTGAACTGCGCATCCGCAGCAGGCAGTACGCCCCCATCGCCAGACATAACGCGACGAGCAGCCAGCCTGCCGACGCCGGTCCGTGCACCGGGCACCTCCCCGTTCGACGGTGTCGTGAGGTCGATGCCCGCAGTCGTGGGGTCGTACGCGGCGCACGGGTGTACACAGGGGAGCGCAATGGGGGAGCCCTGGAGCGGGGCGCGGGTGTGAGCGGTGGTGGGGGAAGCGGTGGCGACGGATCCGATCGGCTTGCTGGTCGTGGCGACCGGGGTCGTGCTCATGCTGTTCGGCCTGCTCTGGCGGGGCAGGCTCCGCCGGCCGTTCGATCCGCTCCGTGCGCGGCTCGCGCAGGAACGTCTCTTCGCCCAACGCCTGCGCAGAGCGGCCGATATGGCGATCGTGGCGGCCCGGCGCCAGGCCGCCCCTGACGAACCGGCCATCATCCGCGTCGACGACGTCATCCGCGTCATGTCCGCCCAGTTCGGCCACCACCCCGTTCCGCGCGAACTGGCGGCGCAGGCCCTGCGGGAACGCTTCGAGGCCGGCGCCTGCCGGACGGACTGCCTGACGGACGCGTTCGACTGACGGAGCACTCGCGCGCATCCGTTGTCCGGACGTCGCCTTTCTGCCAAGGTGACCTCTCCTGCCCGGAATCGGAGAGGTGGCACCATGAGCGCATCCACGAACTGGCCCGTCCTCGCCCAGTCCCACGAAGCTCTGCTCTCCGCGGTCCGCGGCGTCGCCCCGGGCGACTGGGACCGGCCCACGCCGTGCAGCGAGTGGAACGCCGCCCAGGTCCTGCAGCACGCGGCAGGTGACCAACTCGGCTACGCCGCCTTCCTCGGCGAGGGCTCAGGTCCGGCCGAGGACCCGTTCGCGCCCTCCGGGAAACTGGGTGACGAGCCGGCGGCGGTGGCCGAGGCGGCGGTGCGCGCGGCCGCCACGGCGTGGTCGCGGATTCCCGTGGACCAGGCGGAAGTTGCCGTACCGCTGCCGCCGAACAAGATGACCGCGGCGCTCGGGGCGAACGCGTGCGCGCTGGACGCCGCAGTGCACGCCTGGGACATCGCGGTCGCCACCGGCCAGGAGTCACCGCTGACCGTCGAGCTCGCGGCCGAACTCCTGGACGCGGCCCGGCAGTTCGTCGAGCCGCTGCGGGCCTTCGCCTTCGCCCCGGTCGTGCCGGCGCAGCCGGGTGACGACGCGGTGGAGGAGCTGTTGAAGTACCTGGGGCGGCGCCCGGACTGGACCGCGTGAGCGCTCGCCCGCACCGGGCGGCGTAAGCGTTCGCCCGCGACAGACCGTACGGCTACGTTGTGGCCGTGGACGAACTCACCCTTCTGGAACGCTCCCGAGGCCCGGTCACCCGCACCCGCCTCGTGCGCGACCTGAGCGCGCTCGGACTGTGCGCCGGCGACACCGTGATGTTCCATACGCGGCTCTCCGCCCTCGGCTATGTCACCGGCGGCTCGCAGACGGTCATCGACGCCCTGTGTGAAGTCGTGGGCGGACAGGGCACGTTGATGGTGACCTGCGGCTGGAACGACGCGCCGCCGTACGAGTGGACCACCTGGCCGGCCGAGTGGCAGGAGGAGATCCGCGCCGGGCATCCGGCCTTCGACCCGGAACGCTCCGAGGCCGACCACTCGTACGGCAGGCTGCCCGAAGCGCTGCGCCTGCAGCCGGGCGCCGTGCGCAGCCGCCACCCCGACGCGAGTTTCGCCGCGCTCGGTGCGGCGGCGCACCGGCTGATGGACGACCACCCGTGGGACGACCCGCACGGCCCTGACACCCCGCTCGCGCGTCTGGTCGAACTCGGCGGAAAGGTCCTGCTGTTGGGCGCCCCGCTGGACTCCCTGACGCTGCTGCACCACGCGGAGGCGCTGGCCGAGGCGCCAGGCAAGCGCTTCGTGGACTACGAGCAGCCGATCGCTGTCGACGGCCGCAGGGTCTGGCGTCGCTTCCACGACATCGACTCGTCCGAGGGCGCCTTCGACTACGTACCTGTGGTCGGCGGGGAGCGGGACGCCTTCGAGGTCATCGCCGATGACTTCCTCGCCGCAGGTGGTGGAGTGAAAGGGCACGTCGGGGCGGCAGTGAGTCAGGTGTTCGACGCGCGCGACCTCACGGCCTTCGGCGTGCGATGGCTGGAGGCGAAGCTGCGGCGGTGACCGCGACCGGCTGTTTTACTGAGGCGATGACCGAGAAGCGCAGCGCAGGCCTGCTGCTCCACCGCGGCACGGCAGGGCGGACCGAGGTCCTCCTGGGGCATATGGGCGGACCCTTCTGGGCCCGGCACGATGCCGGGGCCTGGTCCATTCCCAAGGGCGAGTACGGACCGGACGAGGCCCCGATGGACGCGGCGCGCAGGGAGTTCCAGGAGGAGCTCGGGGTGCCGCCGCCCACGGGACCGTATGAAGCGCTGGGGGAGACGCGGCAGGCGAACGGCAAGATCGTCACGGTCTGGGCGGTGGGGGCGGACCTCGACCCGGCGTGCGTCGTGCCGGGCACCTTCTCGATGGAGTGGCCCAAAGGCTCCGGTCGGATGCAGGAGTTCCCGGAGCTGGACAAGGTCGCCTGGTGGCCCCTCGACGAGGCACCGGCGAAGCTGGTGAAGGCGCAGACGGTCTTCCTGACACGGCTCGCGGAACTGCTCGACCGCTGAGCGGTCCTGCTCGGCCCTGAGGAGTCCTGCTCGTCCGCAGAGCGGCTGCTGCTGCTCAACCGCTGACGGGACGCGCCGCCCACGGGCGACGCGTCCCCGAGCGCCGGTCCAGAGGTCAGGCCGGATCGACGCGGAACACGCTGCCGCTCTGCGCGAGCACGTACAGCTCGCCGTCGCAGCCTTCCGCGAACGAGATGACCTCCCCGCCGCTGACACCGAGGTCACCGACACCGGTCACCTTGCCGTTCTCGATCCGCAGGGTGCGCAGCGTGCCGTCGCAGTAGTCGCTGAACACGTACTGCCCCTTCAGGGCCTTGATGGCCTCGCCCCGGTACACGAACCCGCCGGTCACCGAGCAGCCGAGTCCGGTGCGGTCGTACTCGTGAACCGGCGGCACATGGTTCGCGGGCTCCGTGCCGCCGCGGAAGGGATGCGTGCCCTCCATCTGCGACCAGCCGTAGTTCTCCCCGCCCTTGCTGCTCGCCGGGGCCCAGTCGATCTCCTCCCAGTCGCTCTGGCCGACGTCGCCGATGAGCAGATCGCCCTTGTCGGCGTCGAAGGAGAACCGCCAAGGATTGCGCAGTCCGTACGCCCAGATCTCGTCCCTGGCGGCGGGGTCGCCGACGAACGGGTTGTCCGGCGGGATCGCATACGGCGTGCCGCCCCGCGGATCGATCCGCAGCAGCTTGCCGAGCAAGGTGTCGAGGTTCTGTCCGTTGCCGTGCGGGTCGCCGCCCGCGCCGCCGTCGCCGAGCGCGATGTACAGATAGCCGTCGGGGCCGAACCGGATGTCACCGCCGTTGTGGTTCGCGTACGGCTGGACCTGGGTGAGGACGGTGCGCCGGGTGTCCGGCACGATCCTGCCGCGGCGCACGGCGAACTCGTCGACGGTGCTGGTGCCTTCGAGATTCGTGTACGAGATGTAGAAGTGCGTGAACCGGGGGCTGAACGCGATGCCGAGGAGGCCGCGTTCGCCGTCGGTGGTGGTCTCCTCGGAGATGTCGAGCACGGTCTTGCCGAGCCCTTGCTTGCCCAGGACCCTTACGGTTCCCGCGCGTTCGGCCACCCAGAGGGTGCCGCCAGGACCGGCGGTGCCGGCGATCGGATTCTGGGCCTTGGCCACTTCGGTGAGAGCGACCGGTGGTGCCTGGGCCGGAGCGGCGGGCTCCTCGGCGGAGGCCGTGGAGAGGGCTAAAGAAGCGGCGAGGCAGATGGTGCCGATGATCGCCGAGGTTCTGGTGCGAACGTTCACCGTGATCCTCCTTGGAGGCGAGGCGACGATGGGGGTACCCGGCTGCTCGGGGCAGTGTGCGGCGGTATCGCCCGTGCCAGCACGCAACGTGGGTGGGGGGAGGTGCTACTGGCCACGGACGAGGATACGGGGAGGACGGTGATTGGTGTAGACCAAGACGCCACGTGTTGGCCGTGGGCCCGCGCGATCGGAACCGTTCTCGCGCCCGTCCGCGTCAACTCTGCATGCGCTCACTGACACGCACGCTCCCTGCGGCGGCCCTCGCGCTCGTTCTGTGCGGGTGCGGGTTCCTCGACGGGGGCGACGGTCCGGGGACGCGTACCGGATTCGTCGAGCTGGGCCCCCTCCAGGCACCGTTGCGGGAGAACCTGCGGCCCACGCGCCTCGGCCCCGAGGGCGACACGGACCGTATGTACGCGGCACTCGAGGCGGCGCAGGCGGCCCATCTGCCGCAGGCGCGCGAGGAGTTGACCGCCCGGCCGTCCGAGGGCGACACCGGCCTGGCCTTCGTCCTGCCCGGCTGCCAGAACACCGGGGCCCGCTTGGAGGTGCACGACGGCGTCGTATCGGCGGACCTCACCGGCGCCGAGAACGTGAACTGCGGTCAGGCGGAGTACTTCCTGGCCACGTTCACGATCGAGCAGGGCGAGCTGCCTGAGGACTGGACGTTCGCGGGCGGCGCGTAGCACCGGTCACGGCCGGTGCCTCAGCGTGCCACTGGTCACGGCCGGTACCTCAGCGGTGGCACCGGTCACGGCCGGTACCTCAGCGGATGCTCCGCCGGCACCTCCACCATCGCGATCCGCACCCCGTCGGGATCGGCGACCCACATCTCGATCAGGCCCCACGGCTCCCGCTTCGGCTCGCGCAGCACCCGCACGTCCTTGCCGCGGAGTTCCTCGTGCGCCGCCGTGACATCGGCGACCTGGATCCACAGCCGCATCCCCGGGGCGGGCGGCTCGTCCGCACGACCGGACACCTCCAGGAATCCGCCGCCGAGGAAGTACACGGTCCCGCGCTCGGCCCCGGTGCCGAACTCGCGATAGATCTCCAGACCCAGCGCGTCCCCGTAGAACGCGCGGCTGCGCTCCGGGTCGGTGGGACGCAGAAGCACACGGCTGCTCAGTACATGGACCATGCTCGTCGAGGCTAGCGCGCGCGGGTTACGCTCACGCCCGACCACGCATGGATCCGAACCCGTGAAAGGCGCACCCGATGGACGCCCGCCCCGCCGCCGGTGAACTCACCTTCCGCGATGCCACCCACGCCGACATCGACCCGCTCGTCGCGCTGATCGAATCCTCGTACCGCGGGGACGCGAGCCGTTCGGGCTGGACGACCGAGGCGGATCTGCTCGACGGTCAGCGCACCGACCCCGACGGGGTCCGGGATGTCATCGACGCGGCGGGCAGCCGGCTGGTCGTCGCCTTGCGCGGGGAGGAGCTCGTGGCCTGCTGCCAGCTCGAGAACCGGGGCGACGCCGCGTACTTCGGCATGTTCTCCGTACGGCCCGGGCTGCAGGGCGGGGGCCTCGGCAAGGCCGTGCTCGCCGAGGCGGAGCGGTTCGCGCGCGAGGAGTGGCGGGTGCGCGAGATGCACATGACGGTGATCGCCCAGCGTGAGGACCTCATCGCCTGGTACGAGCGGCGCGGCTATCGCCGTACGGGCACGTTCACTCCCTTCCCGTACGGCGATGAGCGCTTCGGTGTGCCGCTCCGGCCGGACCTGAAGTTCGAACTCCTGGTGAAGCCGCTCGCCTGATGGCCTGGAGCGGCGGTGACGGCCGGGCTCCTGCTCAGGCGGTGAAACGGCCCGTCCGTTTGATGTCCGGGTAGTCCGTCGTCGCGCCGTCGAGTTGCAGTGCGCGCACCAGTCGCAGGTGGTCCTGGGTGTTGACCACCCAGCCGATCACCCGCAGATCCGCCTTGCGGGCCAGCTCCACCGTCTCGAGCGTGACGCGGCGGATGTTCAGGGCGACCGACTGGGCGCCGACGGCGACGGCACGGTCCACCACGTCGGGGCCGTAGCGGCTGGCGATCAGTACCGTGCGTACCCCGGGAACAAGCTTGGCGATCTCCGCGACGGCCTCGTCGTGGAACGAACTGACCTCGACGCGCCCGATCAGATCACGCCGGTGCATCACCTCGGCGAGTGCCCGTGCGGCCGCTACGTCCTTGATCTCGGCCTGCAGCGGAGCCCGCACCGCGTCGAGGACCTCCTCGAACACGGGGACGCGCTCACCTTGGCCCGCGTCGAGCTCGCGCAGTTCGGCCAGGGTCTTCTCGGCGATCGGGCCGCGGCCGTCCGTGGTGCGGTCCACGTCGGCGTCGTGCATGACGACCAGTGCGCCGTCCTTGCTCAGATGCAGATCGAGCTCGATGGCATCGAGCCCGGAACGCTGCGCGGCGATGAAGGAGCGGAGAGTGTTCTCGGGTTCCACACCCATGATTCCGCGATGACCGATGGTGACGAAGTTCAAGGTTCACTCGCTTCCGTCGACGGGCGGCTCTCAAGCTGTCTGTACTCGTCCGCGTGGTTGCGGTCCCACGCCCCACACGGCAGCCCGCAGCCTAACGGCCCGTTACAGACATGTACCCGGATGCGCGGGGCGAAACGGAGGCGTCCGCTCGCGCTCCGGCGATGCCCAGGATGAGGCCGGTGATCACGGCGGCGACAAGAACGGCACGGGTACTCACAGGTCGGCAACTCCGTCGGAGAGCGGGTCGGGACCCTCTGTCCTAGCGCTGCACGACCCCGCGCGGCGAATCCTTGTCACTCGCGCGTGGGCGAGTCCTGGAAGCTTTGACGCGGCAGCTTTATGAGGGGGCTCCTCCGGTTCATGAGGGGGCTCCTCCGGGACGCGGCGGCGTTACGACGGGAGCTCGTCCAGGTCCGCCAGCATCGCCTCGGCCAGCTCGAGCTCGGACTTCAGACGCCGCTCGCTCCACCGCAGCGCTATCTGCGGATGCGTCCACGCCTCGACGCCCTCGGCCTGCGCGCTCGCGTCCACGACTTCCTTCAACTCGCCCTTGGTACGGGCGATGTGCTCGACCACGAGCTCGCGCAGATGCTCCGGCGAGGTCAGATGCCCGAGCCAGACCCGCAGCAGCAGCGGATGCTTGAGCACCGCGGCGCCCGCGTCCTGAGCGGAGCCGGCCCAGTCGGCCAGTGCGCCGCGTCCCGAGGCGGTGATCGCGTACGTGCGCTTCGTCCGCGGTTCCTCGGGACCGGAACGCCGCGAGGTGACGTAGCCCAGGGACTCCAGCCGCCTGAGTTCCGCGTAGATCTGGCTGATCGCCGGGGACCAGTAGAAGAACCGCAGCGAGGCGTCGGCCCACTTCTTCAGCTCGTAGCCCGTCCGCTCGCCCGGGAACGAGAGCAGCCCGAGCACCGCCCAGGCGGTCGCCGGCAGGGCGCGGTCCGCAGGGGGCGGGGCGGATGTGTGCTGATCAGCCATGCGCGCATTCAAGAGGGGCGTGACGCCGGATGCAATGCCTGTGCCGTATCCCTTGTCACTTCGAGACCTGACGGCTAGTCATATAGCTATTAGCCATATGGTGCCCGGCTTCCCGCAAGCCCCAACTCCCAGGAGGAACCGTGAAGTTCTCCGTGATCTTCGAGGCCCAGCTGGCCGACCCGACCGTGGAGCGAGAGCACCAGGTGATCCGCGACTGCGTGGAACAGGCCGTCTACGCCGAGGAGATGGGCTTCGACCGGATATGGGCCGTCGAACACCACTCCCTCAAGTGGTACGCGCACATGAGCGCCCCGGAGATCTTCCTCACCTGGGTCGCCGCGAAGACCAGCACCATCCGCATCGGGCACGGCGTGGTCTGCATGCCGTTCAACTTCAACCACCCCGCCCGCGTCGCCGAACGCGCCGCGATGCTCGATCTGCTCTCCGGCGGACGGCTCGACCTCGGCGCGGGGCGCGGCGGCACCGCACAGGAGACCTCGCTGTGCGGCGTCGACAAGGACCGCACCACCCAGGAGGTCGAGGAGGCGCTCAGGATCATCGGCAAGGCCTGGCAGGAGGACGAACTCGAATACCACGGCGAGCTGATCGACATCGACCCGCACCCGATCCTGCCCCGCCCGCGCCAGACCCCGCACCCACCGCTGTTCCTCGCGTGCAGCCGTACCGAAACCCTCCGTCAAGCGGCCGAACTCGGCATCGGCGCCCTGGTGATGGGGTTCGCGGGACCCGAGTCCATCAAGGAGATGCGCCAGGCCTACGACGCCGCCGTGGACGGACGCGACGGCGGACGCTTCGTCTCCTCTGTCGTCAACGACCACTTCTCCGTACTGTGTCCGACGATCGTGCTCGACGACCGCGCCACGGCGCAGCGCATCGGCATCCGAGGGCAGCGCTTCTTCGCGCAGTCCATCGGGCACTGGTACGGCGGAGCGGGGATCCCGGACGAGGCCGTGGTGGAAGGGGCCGACGAGGCCGCTGCGATGCGCGAGGCCGCCGAACAGGTCGTGGCACGGCTGCACGAGCACCACATCCCGGTGCGCCCCACCGCGACGGCCACCTTCAACGCGGACCACGCCTACGGCACCGCCGACGACGCCATCGTCTACGTCGAACGGCTCCGTGACGCGGGCGCCGACGAGATCATGTGCCTGATCCAGATGGGCACGGTGCCCCAGGAAGCCTGCATGGAGACCATCCGGCAGTGGGGCGAGAAGGTCATCCCGCACTTCCGCGACGAGCGGCGTGCGCCGCGCGACGAGCAGCGCGAGCAGCGCCTGGAGGAGAGCCGATGAGTACCGAAGCCGTTCCGGGGCAGGACCGCCTGACCCCCGAGGCCCGCGCCCTGGCCGATCTGATGTCCGCGGTCTTCCCCGATCTCGGGGGCGCGGTCACGGATGCAGCGGAGGCCCGCGGCATCCTGGCCGCCAACCCGAAGCCCCCGTGGGAGCCGCCGGCGGTGGGATCGGTCGAGGACCGCACGATCCCCGGTCCATCCGGCGCTCCCGAGATACCCGTACGCATCTATCTGCCCGACCCCGTCGAGGCCCGGGGCCCCCGCCCCACCGTGGTCTTCCTGCACGGCGGCGGCTTCGCGGTCTGCGATCTGGACACGCACGACGGCACCGCGCGCGGCATCTGCCGCGGAGCGGGCGCGGCCGTCGTCTCGGTGGACTACCGGCTCGCGCCCGAGCATCCCTTCCCGGCCGCTGTCGACGACGCGTACGCCGCGCTGCTCTGGGCCGCCGAGCACGTGACCGAACTCGGCGGTGACCCGGACGCCTTGGTCGTCGCGGGCGACAGCGCGGGCGGCAATCTCTCCGCCGTCACCGCCCAGACCGCCCGGGACAGCGGCGGACCGGCCCTGGCGCTGCAGGTGCTCGTGTACCCGGTGGTCGACATGTCGCGGGAGTGGCCCTCGTACGAGACGAACGGTGACGGATATTTCCTTACCCGAGCGCATATGCGGTGGTTCGACGAGCAGTACGTCGGGGCGATCGCGCCGGCCGACCGGGCCGATCCGCGGATCTCGCCGCTCCATGGAGAGCTCGCCGGTCTGCCGCCCGCGCACGTCGTGACCGCGGGCTGCGATCCGCTCTGCGACGAGGGGCTCGCCTACGCGCAGGCGCTGCGCGCGGCGGGCGTACCGGTCACGGAAGCGCACTTTCCGCAGGCGTTCCACGGATTCTTCGGGTTCGGCGAGGTGCTCGAGGACGCCCGTACCGCACTGGCGGGCGTCGTGACCGCGATCGCCTCGACCGTGACGGACAGGAAGAATTCCGGTGGACACGGGGGTGACGCAGGATAATTTCCCGAGGCCCCCCTTGTGGTGGAGAACCTCGCATGCATACGGTGTCTTTACGCGAGGTTCTCCCGTGGAGGAAGTGGCATGACGGAAATTCTTGTGCAGGACGTAATCGGGGGAGCTGTTCCTCCCGTGGACCGGGTGGTGGACCACCCGGCCTGGCCCATGCTCAAGGATGCGGTCGAGACGCTCAGGGTCTGGCAGTCCGCGGACGGTTCGGTCGACTTCACCGCCGAGGGCGCGCCCTCGAAGGACGAGGTCAACTCCCAGGTGGACCGGATGATTTCGGCCGTCGAGCAGCTCGCCCCGCTGCTGCCGCACGACGCCGCGTATCTGGCCGCCCTGACCGGCGACCTGCGCCGCTGGATCGACGGCGGCTGCGAAGTGCCGGACTTCCTGGACTCGTTGCTGGCCTTCCAGCCCGCGGCCCACCGCGCCGACGGTCTGCAGCACCTGGTCGTCTTCCCGATGTACACGCAGAACGGCAACCCGGACCGCAACTTCGAGGCCGTCGTCCTCAAGATGGTCTGGCCGGAGTGGCTCGCCGAGCTCGAGCGCACCCGCTATGACAACCCGCTGTTCTGCGGCATCACCTTCGAGGACTTCACCTCGGGTTACGACACCAACTCCGCGGTCCTGTTCCCGGAGACCATCGCCGTGCGCGAGGCCCCCGAGCGGTTCAGCTGGGGCGGCATCTTCTGCGACCGTGAGGCCGCCCGCTTCCGCCGGGTCACCGAGGCCGCCGTCGGCATCCTCGGCCTCGAACTGCCCGCGGACATCCAGGAGATGATCGGCGACCAGGCCCGTTGCCAGGAGGCTTTCGTCCTGTGGGACATGGTCCACGACCGCACCCACAGCCACGGTGATCTGCCCTTCGACCCCTTCATGATCAAGCAGCGGCAGCCGTTCTGGATGTACGGCCTCGAGGAGCTGCGCTGCGACCTCACCGCCTTCAAGGAGGCCGTGAAGCTGGAGGCCGAAGGTGTCCCGCAGGCCCGCGACGTACAGTTCGCGGTGCTCTTCGACCGGATGTTCCGTTTCCCGGTGACCGGCGAGCGCGTCCGCAACTACGACGGCCTCGGCGGCCAGCTGCTCTTCGCGTACCTGCACCAGCACGACGTGGTGCGCTGGACCGACAACAAGCTGCACATCGACTGGCAGCGCGCCCCGCAGATCACCAACCAGCTGTGCGGCGAGATCGAGGACCTGTACCGGGCCGGCATCGACCGTCCGAAGCTGGTGCACTGGTTCGCCGCGTACGAGCTCGTCTCGCGCTATCTGTCCCCGCACCCGGGCTCGCGCTGGGCCAAGGGTCCCGACGCCCTTGACACCAGCCTGCCGCCGCGCAAGCTCGTCGACGAGGTGCTTCCGGACGAGTTTCCGCTGAGCATGTTCTATGAGGCGCTGTCCAAGAAGCTCAAGAACGTGATCGCCTCGACCCGGGGGATCACCGCGGAGAGCGCTGAGCGGGTGGCCGCGTGAGCCATCGGCCGGAGGTGAGGGCCATGAACGGTAACGGAGCACTCAATGGCGCCGTGATCGCCGTCGCGGGAGCCGCCGGAGCGGCCGGGCGCGCCACGCTGCTGCGCCTCGCCGAGGCGGGCGCGACCGTCGTGGCCTCCGACGCGGACGCAAGCCGCCTCGCGGAGGCCGTGGATGCCGCGCGCTATGCGCACGGCGGTGCCACGGTCACCGGTGACACCGTGGACCTGCTCGACCTCGACGCGGCCAAGGACTGGGCCGCGCGCACCGAGAAGGAATTCGGCCGGATCGACGGTCTGGTGCACCTCGTGGGCGGCTGGCGCGGCAGCTCGTCGTTCATGGAGACCGACCTCGCGGACTGGGCGTTCCTCGACCAGCTCCTGATCCGCACCGTGCAGCACACCTCGCTCGCCTTCCACGACGGACTGCTGCGCAGCGACTTCGGCCGCTATGTGCTGATCAGCGCGGCGGGCGCTAGCAAGCCCACCGCGGGCAACGCCGCGTACGCCGCCTCCAAGGCGGCCGCGGAAGCCTGGACCCTGGCCCTCGGTGACGCCTTCCGCAAGGCGGGGGGCGAGCAGGGCCCGTCGGCGGCGGCTGTCATCCTGATCGTGAAGGCGTTGGTGCACGACGCGATGCGCGCCGAGCGCCCGAACGCGAAGTTCGCGGGCTTCACGGACGTCAAGGAGCTGGCCGAGGCCATCGCCGGAGTCTGGGAGCGGCCCGCCCAGGAAGTGAACGGAAAGCGCCTGTGGTTGACCGAGCAGCCGTGACCCCGGCGAACCCTCCGAAAACGGACGCCAAGCGCCACCACGATCCCGAGATACGCGGCTTCGCGAGCGACAACTACGCGGGTGCGCACCCCGAGGTCCTCGCGGCCCACGCCCTCGCCAACGGCGGCCACCAGGGCGCCTACGGCGAGGACGACTACACCGCGCATCTGCAGCAGCTGGTCCCCGGCCACCTCCGCGCGAGCGCCGGGGCCTTCCCGGTGTTCAACGGCACCGGCGCCAATGTCACGGCGCTGCAGGCGCTCACCGACCGCTGGGGTGCGGTGATCTGCGCGCAGAGCGCGCACATCAACGTCGACGAATGCGGTGCGCCCGAGCGGGTCGGCGGGCTGAAGCTGCTCACCGTCCCGACGCCCGACGGCAAGCTCACCCCCGAGCTCATCGACCGGGAGGCGTTCGGCTGGGACGACGAGCACCGGGCGATGCCGCAGGTCGTCTCGATCACGCAGAACACCGAACTCGGCACTCTGTACACGCCCGAGGAGATCCGCGCGATCTGCGACCACGCCCACGAGCGGGGCATGAAGGTGCACCTGGACGGTGCCCGGCTGGCCAACGCGGCCGCCTCCCTCGACGTCCCGATGCGCACCTTCACCTCGCAGGCCGGCGTCGATGTCCTCTCCCTCGGCGGCACGAAGAACGGCATGCTCTTCGGCGAGGCGGTCGTGGTCCTGAACCCGGACGCGGTCAGCCATATGAAGCATCTGCGCAAGCTGTCCATGCAGCTCGCGTCCAAGATGCGTTTCGTCTCCGTGCAGTTGGAGGCGCTGCTCGCCAAGGACCTGTGGCTGCGCAACGCACGCCACGCCAACGAGATGGCGCAGCGCCTGGCCGAGGGTGTGCGCGCCGTGCACGGTGTCGAGATCCTGCATGAAGTCCAGGCCAACGCGGTCTTCGCCCGGCTGCCGCACGATGTCAGCCGGCGCCTGATGGACCGCTACCGCTTCTACTTCTGGGACGAGGCCGCCGGCGACGTCCGCTGGATGTGCGCCTTCGACACCACGGAGGACGACGTGGACTCCTTCCTCGCGGCGCTCAAGGAAGAGATGGCGCGCTGAGACCAGACAGCAGCCTGCACGAATAGGGGTGCATGGGTATGCAGCCGGGCGTAAATGCATTGACTACGCCCGGCTGCATACCTACGCTTCGGATCATGGAGTTGATCCAGCAGAACCCCGAACTCTCCGCGTACCTCGCTGTCGACGAGGTCATCGACCATGAGCATCCGCTGGTCCGTGCGACGGTGGCCCGGCTTCGTGAAGACCACACTGATGCATACTCATACGCCAAGGCGGCCTATGAGTTCGTACGCGACACCATTCCGCACTCGAACGACGTGGGTGATCTCCGCGTCACCTGGCGCGCATCCGACGTACTGGAGAAGCGCACCGGTATCTGTCACGCCAAGTCCCATGCCCTGGTCGCCCTGCTGCGGGCTGCCTCCATCCCTGCCGCGTTCGCGTATCAGCGTCTGACGCTCGGCGACACCCCCGACACCGGCTTCGTCGTGCACGGATTGATCGCCGTGCGGCTCGACGGTGCCTGGCATCGGCAGGACCCGCGCGGAAACAGGCCCGGACTGGGCGCCGAGTTCTCGGCCGACGGGGAGCGGCTGGAGTGGACACCGCGCGCGGAGTTCACTGAGGTGGACTATCCGGTACTGTTCAGTGAACCGCACCCGGCTGTTCTCGCGGCCCTCAAGGCTGCCCCCGACCGGCCGTACCTGTGGAAGACGCTCCCGGAGGCGCTGTGACCGCGCCCAGGCTCACGATCCAAGGCGGACCATGACGCTCCAGCTCACCGTGTCGGACGAGGTGCGCGCCCTCGTGCCCGGGTTCACGCATCTCGCCATCGAGGCGCACGGCCTGGTCAACGGGCCGTCCACCGAAGCGAGTTCGGCCCTGCTCGACGAAGCCGCACGACGGCTCGCCGAGCGGCTCGACGGCAAGGCGCCGCACGAGGACCCGCACATGACGGCCTGGCGGGCGGCGTACACGGCCTTCGGGTCCAAGCCGTCACGCACCCGCAACTCCGCGGAAGCGCCGGCCAAGAGGGCGCTCGCCGACGGCGGGCTGCCGAGGATCAATCTGCTCGTCGATCTCTACAACGCGGTCAGCGTCGCCCACCTCATCCCGGTCGGCGGCGAGGACCTGGCGCGGATCAAGGGCGGGATGCGTCTCGTGAGGGCCACGGGCGACGAGGACTTCGTGACGGTCGCGGGTGGCGAGCGGATCGTCGAGCACCCGGATTCCGGCGAGATCGTCTGGTGCGACGATGAAGGCGTCACCTGCCGGCGCTGGAACTGGCGCCAGGGGCCGCGTACGCGGCTGACCGAGGAGTCCACCGGCGCGATCTTCCTGCTGGAATCCCTCGCGCCGATGAGCCGTACGGAATTGGAGCAGGCCGGCGCGGAACTGGCCGAACTGCTCGAGAAGTTCAGCCCCGGGGCCCAGCTCACCGTGCGGGCCCCGGAGTAAGCGGAGTCCGGCTCAGCCGGCCTCGGCCTCGCGTGCCTGCGCGGGCGCCGGGGCCGTACCGCCGAGGTGCGCGGGCACCCACCAGGTGTCGTCCGCGCCCTTGGGGCGTACGGGATAGGCGCGCTGAGCCGCCTCGAGGAGTTCTTGTACGCGGTCCTTGAGGCGCCGTGTGATCGCGCCCGCGAACTGGTCCTTGGGAGCCTCGATCGGCTCACCCACGCGGATGGTGACGGGGATGTGGGAGCGCTTGAAATTGCGCGGCCGCCCCTTGGTCCACACCCGCTGCGTGCCCCACAGCGCCACCGGAATCAGCGGGACCCCGGCCTCCTGCGCCATACGCGCGGCACCCGACTTGAAGCTCTTCAGGGTGAACGAGGTGGAGATCGTCGCCTCCGGGAACACCCCGATCACCTCGCCCTTGCGCAGCGAGTCCAGGGCGTGGGCATAAGCCAGCTCGCCCTGCGCGCGGTCCACCGGAATGTGCTTCATCCCGCGCATCAGCGGCCCGGAGATCTTGTGGCGGAACACCGAGTCCTTCGCCATGAACCGCACCAGACGCTTCTGGGGACGGGCCGCGAGCCCGGCGAAGACGAAGTCCATGTAGCTGATGTGGTTGCTGACCAGGACAGCCCCACCCGTACGCGGAATGTGCTCCGAGCCCTTGAGGTCGATCTTCAGATCCAGCGCCTTGAACATGGTCAGCGCTGCTCCGATGACCGGGCGGTAGACGAGTTCTGCCATGGGTGAGGGAGACCCTTCCGTTGGCCTGGGACGGGGTCTCCCGGGCTCGAACTTACGCGCCCGTAGGTTTCAGGGCTTGGCGAGATCGTGCCCCATGCCGACCGGAACAGCCACCCTGAACGCCCCGGGTGGCGAGAGATTCTCATCACGTACGCAAGCGGAACTCACGCCGTACACCGGGCAACCCCCCTCGGGGCGCGCCGCACGGGCCGGGAATCTTTCCGGTCCGCCGAACGCTGCACCTGGCGAAGTGCCCTCGAAACGGCAGGAGAAACACGGTGCAGCCAGGCTGGGAGGCGCTTTCGGAGCGGGAGTTGGGGACCGCGCTGGGGGAGCGGGCCACGCTCGTGCAGTTCTCCAGCGCGTTCTGCCAGCCGTGCCGGGCCACCCGGCGGGTGCTGGCGGAGGTCTCCGCGATGGTCCCCGGTGTCGGGCACATCGAGATCGACGCCGAGGACCATCTGGAGCTGACGCGGAAGCTGGAGATCGACCGCACCCCGACGGTGCTGGTCCTGGACGCCGCAGGCCGCGTCGTACGGCGGGCCAGTGGCCAGCCACGGAAGGCCGACGTGATCGCCGCGCTCGGGGCGGCGGTGTGACGGAGGCCGGGAAGCGCCCCGTGAGCCTTCTCCCAGATCTCGGGGGCGACTTGACTGCATCGGACACGTATCGAAAACCTGAGGGCATGTCGATCGAGTACGCCGTGCCCGCGCAGCCCACCGGGAACACCCCGCCCGTGCAGCCGGGCTCGCCCGAGCTGCTGCGTGCGGTGTTCCGGCGGCACGCGGCCGGCGTCGCGGTGATCACCGCGCAGGGGGAGCGGCCCGTCGGCTTCACCGCCACGTCGCTCACCCCCCCGGCCGCGGACCCGCCCCTGATCTCCTTCGTCGCCGGCACCGGCTCCTCCAGCTGGCCGGCGATCGCCGGAACCGACCACATCGGCGTGCACATACTCGGCGAGCACCAGCGCGACCTGGCCGCGCGATTCGCGCGCAGCGGTGCGGACCGCTTCGCCCCGCCCACCTCGTGGCACGAGGGTCCGCACGGGGTCCCGGTCCTGGACGGAGTCCTGGCCTGGCTCACCTGCCGCATCCTGGCCCGCGTCCCGGCCGGCGATCACCGCCTGATCGTGGCCGAGGCCGTCGCGGGCGACGCATCGGGCGAGGGAAGCCCGTTGCTCTACCACGGGGGCGCTTTCAACGGCCTGCGCGAGGCCTGACGCCCCGGATGTGGGGCGGCTCACGTGCCCTTCGTACCGCACTCGCCCCACCTGCATTGACACTCTGTGCCACCGTTGGGAAGGTCACAGTTCTAAGCGCTTGCTCAATGGGTAAGTGCACGGTGTACTGACTAGTAACATTCCGAGCGGAGCGCGGGCCGCCCCGTCCGGGATCCGCCGCTCCAGGCGCCTATGCTGCCTGGTACGAGGCAGCAGCCAGCCCAGTCAAGACGATGCAGTAGGAGAGCCGGCGTGAGCTTGAGGATCGTTGTCTGTGTGAAGTACGTGCCCGACGCCACCGGCGACCGGCACTTCGCCGATGACCTGACCGTCGACCGCGACGACGTCGACGGCCTGCTGTCGGAGCTCGACGAGTACGCGGTGGAGCAGGCGCTCCAGATCGCCGATGAGGCGGACGACGCCGAGATCACCGTGCTGACCGTCGGTCCCGAGGACGCCAAGGACGCGCTGCGCAAGGCGCTGTCGATGGGCGCCGACAAGGCCGTTCACGTCGAGGATGACGACCTGCACGGCACCGACGTCATGGGCACCTCGCTGGTGCTGGCCAAGGCGATCGAGAAGACCGGCTACGACCTGGTCATCTGCGGTATGGCCTCCACCGACGGCACCATGGGCGTGCTGCCGGCGATCCTGGCCGAGCGTCTGAACGTTCCGCAGGTCACGCTGCTCTCCGAGGTCTCCGTCGAGGACGGCACCGTCAAGGGCCGCCGTGACGGCGACACCGCCTCCGAGCAGCTCGAGGCCGCGCTCCCGGCCGTCGTGTCGGTCACCGACCAGTCGGGCGAGGCCCGTTACCCCTCCTTCAAGGGGATCATGGCCGCCAAGAAGAAGCCGGTGGAAGCGCTGGAGCTCGACGACCTGGACATCGACGCCGACGAGGTCGGTCTCGAGGGTGCCTGGACCGCCGTGGACTCCGCGGCCGAGCGTCCGGCCCGCACCGCCGGCACGATCGTCAAGGACGAGGGCGAGGGCGGCAAGCAGCTCGCCGAGTTCCTCGCGAGCCAGAAGTTCATCTAGGCCCTGCGTGGCCATGGCTCGCTGAGCCCGGCAACCGCCCCCAAAAGCTTCGTACTTGCAGGAGAGAAGAAGTCCCATGGCTGAAGTTCTCGTCTACGTCGACCACGTCGACGGCGCCGTCCGCAAGCCCACCCTGGAGCTGCTGACCCTGGCCCGCCGCATCGGCGAGCCCGTCGCCGTCGCGCTCGGCAACGGCGCCGCGGACACCGCCGCCGCGCTCGCCGAGCACGGCGCGACCCGCGTTCTGACCGCGGACGCCCCGGAGTTCGCCGACTACCTCGTCGTACCGAAGGTGGACGCGCTGCAGGCCGCGTACGCCGCCGTGTCGCCGGTCGCCGTCCTGGTGCCGTCGTCCGCCGAGGGCAAGGAGATCGCGGCCCGTCTCGCGGTCCGCATCAAGTCCGGCATCATCACCGACGCCGTCGACCTGGAGGCCGGTGACGAGGGTCCGGTCGCGACGCAGTCCGCGTTCGCCGCCTCCTTCACCACCAAGTCCCGTGTCTCGCAGGGCACCCCGGTCATCACGGTCAAGCCCAACTCGGCCGCCGTGGAGGCCGCGCCGGCCGCCGGCGCCGTCGAGGCCCTGGAGGTCTCCTTCTCGGCCGCCGCCACCGGTACCAAGGTCGTCTCGCGCACCCCGCGTGAGTCGACGGGCCGCCCGGAGCTGACCGAGGCCGCGATCGTGGTCTCCGGTGGCCGTGGCGTCAACGGCGCCGAGAACTTCTCGATCATCGAGAAGCTGGCCGACTCGCTCGGTGCCGCCGTCGGTGCCTCGCGTGCCGCTGTGGACGCGGGCTGGTACCCGCACTCCAACCAGGTCGGCCAGACCGGTAAGTCGGTCTCGCCGCAGCTGTACATCGCCAACGGCATCTCTGGTGCGATCCAGCACCGCGCCGGTATGCAGACCTCGAAGACCATCGTGGCCGTCAACAAGGACGCCGAGGCCCCGATCTTCGACCTGGTCGACTACGGCGTGGTCGGCGACCTCTTCGAGGTCGTCCCGCAGCTGACCCAGGAGATCGAGACCCGCAAGGGCTGAGCTCGTCCCTGAAGGCCCCCGGGATCCGGTACGCGGATCCCGGGGGCCTTCGGTCTGTTCACGGCGCCGCCGGCCGCCTCCTCACGGCAGCGCGAGCCGCGCCCGTACGGGCAGGTGATCGCTCGGGAACTGACCGCCGAGCGAGAACGTGTCGATCTCGGCCGAGAGCGTGCGCACACCGGGAGAGGTGAGGATCCAGTCGATCCGGTCGCCGTCCGGGACCAGCGGCCCGTAGCCGTGGAAGGTCGCGTAGGCCGTGCCCCGCCGCTCGGCGCTGTCCCAACTGTCGACGAGGCCCGCGCCGAGCAGCGTGTCGTACACCGGATCCGCGTGGGCCGGCACATTGAAGTCGCCGGTCAGGACCACCGGCAGGGACCGGTCGAGATCGCCGAGCCGGCGCACGATGAGTTCGGCGGACCGTGTGCGGGCGAGCCCGCTGGACACGTCGAGATGTGTGTTCACCACGTAGAACTCGCCGCCGGTCCACAGATCCCGCAGCCGCACCCACGTCACCATGCGGATCGAGCTGCCGCCCCAGGTGTTGGAGCCGATGACGTCCGGGGTGTCCGAGAGCCAGTAGTGCTCGTACTCCACGGGAGCCAGCCGCCCCGCGTCGTAGAAGACCGCCATGAACTCCCCGCGGCTGCCCCCGCTGCGGCCGGTGCCGATCCAGGCGTAGCGCCGGTCGAGGTCGGCTTCGATGTCCCTGAGCTGCTGGAAGAGGCCCTCCTGGGTACCGATCACGGCGGGGTTCGCCGCACGGAGCAGTGCGGCCATGGCGGGGCGGCGCTCCGCCCAGCTGTTCGGGGGCCTGCCCCCGGCGTGGCGGAGGTTGAAGGACATGACATCGGTCGGCACGCGGACTCCTCGTGTTGCGGTCACGATGAGAGGGACGGGGTTCACGGTGACGATGCCCCGTGAGGCGGCGGCGCAAGAGGGTGTTGACCAGCGGGAAGGTCCCCGGATAACTTCGCTATACGGATTGTTGATTCCGTGGAGCGGAAACTTGCAGAGTGAACGCTCAGCGGAGCACGAAAGCGGAGGGTGCGGGAATGGGTCAGCAAGAGAAGGTGGCGACGAGCCTCGCGGGTGCGTTCAGCGAGGAGATCAGCGCTTCCCTCGCCCCGGTCGACGCGGAGCTCGAGCGCCGCTACCCGGGAGACCCCGGCACCCGTCAGCCCGTGCACACCGTGTACGTGCCCGGTGAGGTCTTCCGGGCCGACACCATACGGTCCTGGGGCGACCAGGCGCTCGCCTCGCTCGACGAGCACGCGCCCGACGCCGAGACCTTCGCCAAGCTGCTCGGACTGAGCGACGAGCTCGCAGCGCCGGTGTACGACCGCGTACGCGCCAAGCTGGAGCGCGAGCCGATCGAGGACCTCCGGGTCGACTTCGAGGACGGCTACAAGGGCAAGGACGAGGACGCCGACGCCGCCCGCGCCGCGCAGCTGATCGCCGACGCGTACAAGAACGGCACCGCCGCCCCGTACATGGGCATCCGGATGAAGTGCATGGAGGCCCCGGTCCGCGACCGCGGCATCCGCACCCTCGACGTCTTCCTCACCGGTCTGATGGAGGCCGGCGGTCTGCCCGAGGGTCTGGTCCTCACGCTGCCGAAGGTGACCTACCCCGAGCAGGTCACCGCGATGGTGCGCCTGGTCGAGCAGTTCGAGAAGACGCGCGGGCTCGCCCCGGGCCGTATCGGCTTCGAGATCCAGATCGAGACCAGCCAGTCCATCCTCGGCGCCGACGGCACCGCGACCGTCGCCAAGATGATCGACGCGGCCGAGGGCCGAGCCACCGGTCTGCACTACGGCACCTTCGACTACAGCGCCTGCCTCGGCGTCTCCGCCGCCTACCAGGCCAGCGACCACCCGGCCGCCGACCACGCGAAGGCCATCATGCAGGTGGCCGCGGCCGGCACCGGCGTCCGTGTCTCCGACGGCTCGACCAACGTGCTGCCCATCGGCACGACCGAGCAGGTCCACGAGGCCTGGCGCCTCCACTACGGCCTGACCCGCCGCGCCCTGGCCCGCGCGTACTACCAGGGCTGGGACATGCACCCGCGCCACATCCCGACCCGCTACGCCGCCGTCTTCGCCTTCTACCGCGAGGGCTTCGAGGCCGCCGCCAAGCGCCTTGCCGCCTACGCCAACCACGTCGACGGCGCCGTCATGGACGAGCCCGCCACCGCCAAGGCGCTGGCCGGCTACCTGCTGCGCGGCCTGGACTGCGGCGCCCTGGACACCGGCGAGGTCACCCGCCTCACCGGCCTCACCCTGGCCCGCCTGCAGACGTACTCGGGCCCGCGCCGAGCGGACCTCACCGCCTCCGCGAAGTAACGCCCGGCAGCCGGTCCGGCTGTCACCGCTGCCCCGTGGTCTGTACGCGAGTCGACGCGTGACGGACGGACGGGGCAGTGGTGTCTTCGGGGGGAACCCGGGCGAGGGGAGCGCCCTTGCCGGCCGCTACCGGTGGTGTCACAGCTCGGGCGCGGCGGCATGGGCGTCGTCCGGCGCTGCTCACGAGATCCTCGGCCGCGAGGTCGCGGTCAAGGAGCTGCGCACCTACTTGGACGCGGCCGCGCCCGAACTTTCCGTGCTGCGCGTACGGATGCGGCGCGAGGCCCGCGCCGCGGCCCGGGTCCGCCACGCTGGAGTCGTCGCGGTGTGCGATGTGGTGGAGGCGGACGGCCGCTGATCGTCTCGGAGTTGGTCGACGGCTTGTCCCTCGACGCGGTGCTGCGCGAACGGGGGCCGCTGAGCCCCCGCGAAGCGGTCGGCATCGGCGCCAAGGTGATGGACGCGCTGGCCGCCGCACACCGCGCCGGAGTGCTGCACCGCGACGTCAAGCCCGCCAACGTCCTGCTGGCGGGCGACGGGGGCGTCATCCTCACGGACTCCGGGTATCGCCACGATGAGGACCCCGGCGACGACTCCTCCACCCTTCTCCAAGCTCTCGGCTTCGCTCTAGCAGGGGGAGCCCCGATTCCCGCAGCGTCGAACTCGTCGGCTCCCTCCACGCCCGCAGGCGCGTCCGGACCGCAGGCGCGTCCGGATGCGGATAGTGCGGCGCGGCTGCTGTGCGAGGTCGCGGACTCCGCGCCGGACGGCGAACCCACGGTGGCGCTGCGGGCCGTGCCGAGCGTCCCGCGTGTGCCCACGGAGGTGAACCGGCCGGGTCCCGGGGCCGCCGGGCTTCGGGCCGTCTGCCGGGCAGTAGCCCGACCCTGTCGTGACCTCCGCGCCCCCGCCCGAGCCGCGGCGCCGCGGCTCGGTCCGCGCTCGTGGTCGCGGCGGGGGTTGCCGTCCCCGCCGCCGCGGGCCGCGGGTTCCTCCTCCCCGGCTCCGATACGCCGGGGAGTTCGGCCGCACAGCAGCGCACTCCGGGACCTGGCGCCGAGTCTTCGGACGGCAAGGAGCCGACGACGGACGAGGCATCGCCACGGGACAGCGCCTCGCCGAAACCGAACGGATCCAAGGCGGTAGACAAGGAGACGCCGATGCCCTCGAAGCCGGCCGGCGGCGACGGCGGAACCACCGCGGGATCAGCAACGGCGGTACGGACGGCGGCGGTTCGCGCAGCGGCGGCTCGGGCTCCGGCGGCTCTGACGGAGGCGGAACGGGCGGGGGAGCGGCGAGCGGCGGCGGCAAGTACGACTGTCAGGTCTGGCGCACCGCCACGTCGTACACGGCATCCGGCAGCGAGGCCGGAGTCCTCGACGCGGGCACCAACTACTTCTCCTGCCAGTCGAATCCGGGCCGCCGCGAGACCCACGGCGAGTGGACCAACGTGTGGATCACCTCAGCCCCTCCGGCGTTTGAGGAGGTCCGAACGAAGTTCGGATGCGGGGGTCCGGGGCGGAGGCCCGGTTTCGGGAAGGGGCGGGGTGGGGGACTTGGAAGTGGGCGTATCCCGGGGTTCCCGGGGGCTCCTATTCGTCGCCCCCGGCGCCCCCGGCGCCATCCACTCGCACCCACTCCACCCGCACCCACCAGGCACTACGCCGCCGGCGGCAACTCCCCGGACCCACGCGCAATCAGCCGCGTCGCCAACTCGATCCGCTCCGGCGCCACATCCTGCGCCCCGTCGAGCCGCCTGAACAACCGCTCCGCCGCCGTCCGCCCCAGCGCCGCCGCATCCTGCGCGATGACGCTCACACCGGGCTGCAGGAGGTCGGCCAGCTCGAAATCGTCGAACCCGACCAGGGCGACCGGGTGGGGCAGGCCGGCGAGGACCCGTACGACCGTGACGGTCACGCGGTTGTTGCCCGCGAATATGGCCGTCACCGGGTCAGGACCGGTCAGCATCGCCTCGGCCGCCGTGCGCACCCGGCCCGCGTCGGTCGTGCCCAGGGACACCCACGCGTCGTCGGCCGCCAGACCGGCGTCCTCCATCGCCGCACGGTAGCCGCGCAGGCGCTCCGCCGCGGTGTGGATGCGCGGCTGGTCGCCGATGAAGCCGATCCGCCGGTGTCCGTGGGCGATCAGATGCGCGACGCCGTCCCGCGCTCCGCCGAAGTTGTCCGAAAGCACGGTGTCCGCCTCGATCCGCCCGGCGGGACGGTCCACGAACACCGTGGCGACCCCGGCCTTGATCTCCGGCTCGAGATAGCGGTGGTCGTCACCGGCGGGAATCACCACCAGGCCGTCGACCCGCCGCGCGCACAGCGCCAGCGCCAACTCCTGTTCGCGGTCCGGGTCCTCGGCGCTCGACCCGTTGATCAGCAGCGCGCCGTGTGCTCGCGCCACCTCCTCGACCGCGCGGCTCAGCGGACCGTAGAACGGGTCGGCGAGATCCTCCAGTACGAGACCGATGCTCGCGGTCCGGCCCTTGCGCAGCACGCGTGCACTGTCGTTGCGGCGGAAACCCAGCGCCTCGATGGCTTCCTGGACCCGGCGTTCGGTGTCGGGTGTCACCCCGGACTCTCCGTTGACGACCCGGGAGACCGTCTTGAGGCCGACTCCCGCGCGTGCGGCGACGTCCTTCATGGTGGGCCTGTTGCCGTAGCGGCTCTCGGTCCCCCTGGCTGATTCCGCCACGTATGCCGTCCTGTCCTCAAGTGCTCGGTGCGCATGCTGTTCAGCCGTACGCGCCACCTGGCCGAGCCCGACGGACAGGACCTGGAGGGATCGCATACGTGTGGCGTCGAGCATAGAGCCTAGACAACGTTGTCAGCCCGGGAGAGACTGTCGACCTGCCTCTGCGACCTGGAGAAGTGGTGTCTTTGGGGGCCAGGGGGAGCTCTCACCGACCAGGAGACCGACCGTGATGCAGAACCACCTCGTCGCCGCGCTCGACATCGGCGGCACCAAGATCGCCGGTGCGCTCGTGGACGGCGCCGGCCGGATCCTGGTCCGTGCGCAGCGTCCGACGCCCGCACAGGAGGACGGTGACACGGTGATGCGCGCCGTCGAGCAGGTGCTCGGCGAGCTCGCCGCCTCGCCGCTGTGGGCGCGCGCGGAAGCCGTGGGCATCGGCAGCGCGGGTCCCGTGGACGCTTCGCTCGGTACGGTCAGCCCGGTCAACATCCCCGGCTGGCGCGGCTATCCGCTGGTGGACCGGGTCCGGCAACTCGCCGGCGGGCTCCCCGTCGAGCTGATCGGTGACGGGGTCGCGATCACCGCGGCCGAGCACTGGCAGGGTGCGGCCCAGGGGTACGACAACGCGCTGTGCATGGTCGTCTCCACCGGCGTCGGCGGCGGCCTCGTGCTCGGCGGAAAACTGCATCCCGGACCGACCGGCAACGCGGGCCACATCGGCCACATCAGCGTCGACCTCGATGGAGACCCGTGCCCGTGCGGCGCGCGCGGCTGTGTCGAACGGATCGCCAGCGGACCGAATATCGCCCGTCGCGCGCTGGACGGCGGCTGGCGGCCGGGCGCCGACCGCGACACCTCGGCGGCGGCGGTGGCGGCGGCGGCGCGGGCTGGTCATCCGGTCGCGCTGGCCTCGTTCGAGCGGGCGGCCCAGGCGCTCGCCGCGTCGATCGCCGCGACGGCCACGCTGGTCGAGATAGAGATCGCCGTGATCGGCGGGGGAGTGGCGAAGGCCGGCGACGTGCTGTTCACGCCGCTGCGCCGCTCCCTGCGCGACTACGCCACGTTGTCCTTCGTGCGGAACCTGACCGTCACTCCCGCGATGACCGGGACCGATGCCGGCCTGGTCGGTGCGGCCGCGGCGGCGCTCGGGAACGGTGCGCGCGTGGGGGCGGGCGCGCCCGCATAAGGGTGAGCCCACGGGGTGCGCCGAGTGGGGCGATACCCCAGCGCTCCGATCATTTTCTGAACCAGGGTGACGGGTGTGAACGTGATGGATCGTCACGTTCCTCCGTACTCACACCGGTTGTCAGTTGTCATGGCTGTGCCATGCCGCGCGTTTACGGTAGGCGGTGTTCAAGTCTGTTGGAAGCGATGCGATAACGGTTCGCCCTTGTCCTGCCGCACCTCTTGACCAACCTGCAGGTTGGCAGTGAGATCCAAGCCTCCCGTTCGATTGTGTTGGGTTCGCCCGACGGCAGTACGAGTCAATCAAGGAGAGGGACATGACAGAGTCATCGTTCACTGGGCAGGGTGCGCTCCGCGGCGGACCCCGAAACGGTGCAGGACATCGGATGTCCCGGCGGACTCTGCTGCGCGGCACCGCCCTTGGTGCCGGAGCCGTCGCACTGCCTTCCCTGCTGACCGCCTGCGGCGGTGGGCCCGCCGATGCCGGCAAGACCGTCGCCATGGGATCCAACGCCTCCGACCCGGTGCCGAAGAAGGCGTACGCCGAAGCGTTCAAGGCGTACGAGAAGCAGTCGAAGGACGACCGCAAGGTCAAGGTCAACACCGTCGACCACAACTCGTTCCAGGAGAACATCAACCGCTATCTGCAGAGCACCCCGGACGACGTCTTCATGTGGTTCGCCGGATACCGGATGCAGTTCTTCGCGAAGAAGAACCTGCTGCACGACATATCCGATGTGTGGTCCGGCTTCGACGGCTTCACCGACGCGATCAAGGACCAGTCGACGGGCGAGGACGGCAAGCAGTACTTCGTGCCGTACTACTACTACCCGTGGGCCGTCTTCCACCGGAAGAGCGTCTTCCAGAAGTACGGCTACGAGGCGCCCAAGGACCTTGACGCCTACGTCGCTCTCGCCAAGCAGATGCAGAAGGACAAGCTCGTCCCGATCGCCTTCGCGGACAAGGACGGCTGGCCCGCCATGGGCACCTTCGACTACCTCGACATGCGCATCAACGGCTATGAGTTCCACAAGGCGCTGATGGCCGGCGAGAAGGCCTGGAACGGTCCCGAGGTCAAGGAGGTCTTCGACACCTGGCGCTGGCTGATGCCGTACCACCAGGAAGGCGCCAACGGCCGCACCTGGCAGGAAGCGGCGCAGGGACTGCAGAAGAGCGAGGCCGGCATGGCGGTCTTCGGCCTGCCGCAACCGGGCCAGCAGTTCCCGGACGACGAGCGCGACGACCTCGACTTCTTCGCCTTCCCGGAGATCAACCCGGAGCACGGCCAGGACGCGGTGGAGGCGCCGATCGACGGCTTCCTGCTGGCGAAGAAGGGCAAGAACCTCAAGAACGACAAAGGGATGGACGCGGCCAAGGACCTCCTGAAGTTCCTTGCCACCGCCGAGGCCGAGAACATCTACCTCACGCACGACCCGAGCAACATCGCCGTCCACGAGGGCGCCGACACCGGCAAGTACACAGAGCTGCAGAAGAAGGCCGTCGAGCTGGTCTCCGGTGCCCAGCAGATCTCCCAGTTCCTCGATCGCGACACCCGGCCGGACTTCGCCTCCACGGTGATGATCCCGGCGCTGCAGAGCTTCATCGGCAACCCGAAGGACGTCGACGGCCTCGTCAACGACATCGAGCGACAGAAGAAGACCGTCTTCGCCGCCGCCTGAGCCACCGACTCACCCTTACGTACTGGGAGTTCACACCCGTGTCGCTCACCTCCACGCGGGGCGATCGAGGCCGGCGGCGGCGCGGCGCGCGGCGGGGCAACCGCCCCGGCCCCCTCCGCCTCCGGGGCCTGCTCCGCCCGGCCCTCCTGGTCCGCCCGCTCATCGTCTGGGGCCCGACCCTCGCCTCCATCGGCCTGTCCTTCACCAACTACGACGGCGTCAGCGATATCGGCTGGGTCGGCCTGGACAACTACAGGACCGCGTTCACCGAGTACCCGCAGTTCTGGCCCGCCGTCCGCCACAACCTCATGTGGCTCGGCTTCCTGGGCCTGGTGGCCACGCCGTTCGGCCTGTTCCTCGCCGTGCTCATCGACCGCGGTGTGCGCTTCAGCCGCTTCTACCAGTCGGCGATCTACCTGCCGGTCGTGCTGTCGCTCGCCATCGTCGGCTTCATTGCCCAGCTGGTGTTCTCCCGCGACCAGGGAGCGCTCAACGCGCTGCTCGGCCGGCAGGACAATCCGATCGACTGGATCGGCGATCCGGACATCAACATCTGGATGGTGATGATCGCCGCGGCCTGGCGGCACACCGGCTACGTGATGATCCTCTATCTGGCCGGACTCAAGGCGGTCGACGCCTCCCTCAAGGAGGCCGCCGCGATCGACGGGGCCAACGAACGCCAGACCTTCTTCCGCGTGGTCTTCCCGACGCTCCGGCCGGTCAACATCATCGTCATGGTGATCACGGTGATCGAGGCGCTGCGTGCCTTCGACATCGTCTACGCCATCAACAGAGGCAGAAACGGCCTGGAGCTGCTGTCCGTGCTGGTCACCGACAACATCATCGGCGAGGCCAGCCGGATCGGGTTCGGCTCGGCCATCGCCGTGGTGCTGCTCGTCCTCTCCCTCGGATTCGTCGTGACGTATCTGGTCCAGGAGCTCCGAGGGGAGAAGAACCGTTGAGTGCCGCACCCGCACCCGCGCCGACGGCCACCACCGAGCGGGTGTCCGCGCCCGGGGCCCGCCCCCGGCGCCGCGGCCGCTGGGGTACGCAGATCTTCCTCACCGCCGTCTCGCTGGGCTTCCTCGCCCCGCTGCTGCTCGCGGTGTACGCCTCGCTGCGGCCGTACGACGAGACGGCCGAGGAAGGCTACTTCTCGCTGCCGAAGTCCCTGTCGTTCGACTACTACAAGCAGGCGTTCAACGACTCGGAGATGACGAAGTACTTCATCAACACTCTGATCATCGCCGTGCCCGGCGTACTGATCGTGCTGTTCCTCGCGTCGTTCGTGGCGTTCGCCGTCTCGCGCCTGAGGATGCGCGGCGGCATCGTGCTCGTCATGCTCTTCACGGCGGGCAACCTGCTGCCCCAGCAGGTGATCATCACGCCGCTGTATGCCCTGTTCAACCAGATCGAGCTGCCCTACTGGATGTCGGACTCGTACCTGATGTACGACTCCTACTGGGCGGTGCTCGCCGTCCAGGTGGGATTCCAGCTGGGCTTCTGTGTGTTCGTGCTCGCCAATTTCATGCGCACGCTGCCGCAGGAGATCATCGAGGCGGCGATCGTGGACGGCGCCGGCGTGTGGACCCAGTACTGGCGGATCACCCTGCCGCTGTGCCGGCCCGCGCTCGCGGCGCTCGGCACGCTCCAGTTCACCTGGATGTACAACGACTTCCTCTGGGCCCTGGTGTTCATCAACACCGGCGACAAGCTGCCGATCACCTCGGCCCTGAACAACCTCAGCGGCCAGTACTTCACCGACCACAACCTGCTCGCCGCGGGTTCCGTGATCGTCGCGGCGCCCACGATCATCGTGTTCCTGCTGCTGCAGCGGCACTTCATCGCGGGACTGACGCTGGGGTCGTCGAAGGGCTAGGGGCCGGCAACCCGCCGGGGACTCCGCGTCATTCAGGCTGCTCCGGCCACGCGTCGGCGACTTCGTCGGGCACCGCGCCGCCGGCCAGCACGTTGGCGGCGAGGTCGGGCAGGGGGATGCCTTCGGCGATGGCGCGGGCCCGCAGACGGTCGAGCGCGGCCTCCGGGCCGACGCGCCACTGTTCGGCCAGTACTTCGGTGGCGAGGTGCGTGGTGCCCCAGTGCGCCTCGATCACCTCGGCCGGCTCCCACGGCGGCAGGTCATCCGTGACCAGACGCTTCATCGCATGCACCTGCAGCACCTTGGCGATCTCGGCGGCGCCGGCCAGGGCTTCCCGCACGGTGAAGTCGTCCATGGGCTTGGGCTCGTAGCGGAAGAGGTCCATCGCGCCGACGCACTGGCCGCCGGTCAGCAGCGGGAAGGCGTAGACGGCACCGACCTGCGGCAGGTGCTCACGCAGCAGCGGACCGAACAGGGGCCACAGCGCGCGGTGTTCGCGCACGTCCTCCCACAGCACCACATGGGCGGTCGCCGAGGCCATGATGCAGGGGCCCTGGCCTGATTCGAACTGCAACTCCTCCAGCCTGAGTCCGACATCGTCCGAAGCGCACAGCAACTGCCGTTGCGGGAAGTGCGTCAACAGCGAGAATGTCGCCCCGTCCACCGGCAACGCCTCGCACAACGCGGCGCACATCCGCTGCGGCAGGCGTTCCTCGGGCGCTTCATCCGCTGCCGCGCGGATGCGCTCTGCCAACGATCGGTCTTCCACGGCAACCCCTCGGTGGAGACGGCTTTCCGGGTCCGGGTTCCCCCGCGGCGTTCACTTACGCAAGTCGGTGCAAAGGTCGCCGTCTCAGTCCCTGGAAACGGGGTGAGTACCCCGCGGCCTGCTGCTTAAGGTGCCGCCATGGCCGACTCTCCCGCGCAGGAAAGTGCCCGGGCTCACACGCCGTGGGACCCCGGCTCGATGATCTCGTCGAGGACGCTGCGTACGGCCTGGAACGCGCAGCCGTAGACCTGTGCCGCGAACTCCTCGTCGGGATCGGCCCGTTCCAGCTCCGCGGTGCGCGAGCGCCAGTCGTGCTCCTGGCGTGCGGCCCAGTCACGGGCGCGCAGAATGCGCCTCAACAGTTCGTCCGAATCCACGATGTCGGTCATATCTCCCGGTTACCCCGCAGGTCGCGGACCAGACCCCGCACGCCCGTCGCGTACGGGGTTACGTGGCACGGCGGAGCGGGCAAGCCACACGGGGGCCGGTAGCAGAGGGGGAATCGTGATCGTCTGGATCAACGGGGCGTTCGGTGCGGGGAAGACCACCACCGCCCGCGAACTGCTCGACCTGATCCCGAACAGCACGCTCTTCGACCCCGAGGTCATCGGCGGAGCGCTGCCCCGGCTGCTGCCGCCCAAGCGTCTGGCGGAAGTGAGCGACTACCAGGATCTCGGCTTCTGGCGGCGGATGGTGATCGACACCGCCGCCGCGCTGCACGCCGAAGTCGGCGGCGTCCTGATCGTCCCGATGACGCTCCTTCACCAGGAGTACCGGGACGAGATCTTCGGCGGACTCGCGGCACGGCGCATCCCCGTCCGCCATGTGCTCCTTGCCCCGGCCGAAACGATCCTGCGCGAGCGGATCGCCCAGCGCGAGGTGCCGGACACCCCCGACGGCGAACCACGGGTGCGCCAGTGGTCGTTGGAGCACATCGAGCCCTACCTCGACGCACTCGGCGCCTGGCTGGCGGCCGACGCGTACCTTCTCGACACCGGTGTGCTGAGCCCGCGCGAGGCCGCCGAGCGGATCGCGGAGGCGGTGCGCACCGAGGTCGCGGGGGTGAGTGAGATCGTGCAGACCCCCGAGCCCTCCTCGGAGACGCTCGCCTCCGGCGTCCTGCTCTTCGACGAGCAGGACCGCGTGCTGCTCGTCGATCCCACGTACAAAGCGGGGTGGGAGTTCCCCGGCGGTGTGGTCGAGCCGGGTGAGGCACCCGCCGCGGCCGGGATACGGGAGGTCGCCGAGGAGACCGGCATCCAACTGGTCCGCAATCCTGGCCTGTTGGTCATCGACTGGGAGGCGCCGCACCCTCCGGGATACGGCGGTATACGGCTGCTCTTCGACGGCGGCCGGCTCCCCGCCGACGCCGCGGAACGGGCCCTGCTCCCCGGCCCGGAACTGCGCGCCTGCCGCTTCGTCTCGGAGACGGAGGCCGCCGCCCTGCTGCCGCCGGTGCGCTACGAGCGGCTGCGGTGGGCGCTGCGTGCGCGGGAGCGGGGCGCGCCCATGTACCTGGAAGGCGGCGTTCCGGTCGGCTGAGGAACCGTACGGCTCACACCAGCGGCTCACGGCAGATACGACTCCAGAGTGCCCCGCCTGCGGACGTCCAGCGTCGCACAGTGGAAGGAACCGCCGAAGGGCGCGTAGTGCAGCAGATCGCAGGGGATCGGTTCGAAGCCCCAGCGCTCCAGGGCCCGCAGCATGCCCGTGTGGTGGCGCTCCGCGATGACCCGTTTCTCGTCCACCATGAGGACGTTCATGCTCAGCCACTGCCCGCACATCGACGTGATCTTGAGCAGTCGGTCGTCGATCGGATCGGGTTCCGGGGCGACCAGGACGTCCCAGGAACGCAAGCCTTCCGGGAGCCGGTCGGGGTCCACGTAAGCCGGGTTGATGAGTACCTTGCCGGGGGCCAGCGGCATGAACGTGGTGTCGATATGCATCGGGGTGCGGCAACTGCTGTCGATCTCGTGGATGCGGTAGCCGGGGCCGAGATGCCGGCGCAGCCACTCGATGCCCGTCCGGTTGGTGACATTGCTGCGGGTCACGAACAGATCGCGGCCCGCCCTTACGAAGTCTGCGGCGTCGAAGACCGGCTCGAACTCGGTGAGGATGTAGCGCATCGGCTCGTCCTCGCCCGGGGTGCTGAAGTCCGGCTCGAACAGTTCGTCCGTCAGCTGGGGCTTGGGCGCCGAGGTCCAGCGGGCGCCGCGCCGGAAGTAGTCCTTGAGCAGGGCGCGGTAGGAGTGGGTCTCGAAGTAGCGGCAGGGCCAGGCCATCGGTGTCTCGATGATCTCGTCGCCGATGACCAGGAGACTGTCGCGGGGGCAGGTGTTGCAGAAGCCGCGCGCGGACCAGTCGGGAGTGGCGAAACGCCGTTTGTGGTCCACCGGTTCGGGCCGCCGCACCGTGATGCCCAGGGACTCGAGCAGTTCGACGAAGCCGTCCAGCTCGTCCTGGGCGGGCCCGATCAGGCGGCGCGGATACCGCAGTCCCGCGGCCAGACCCTGCAGCCGGCCGGCCCACGAGGGGACGTTGCAGGTCACGACGGGGTGGTCGGTGGGGATCGTGGCGCCGTCGAGGCGGCCGACCACGATCTCCTCCAGCGGGTCCCATTCGTTGTGGGAGCTCACCGGGGATCGTGGTGCGGCTGCGGGATCCGTGGACGGCTGCGAGGGCGGACGCGGTGGGCGTACCGGGCGGTCCGCTGTCGTTCTCGCTTCGAGGCTCTGTCCCACGACACTGCTCCCTCGACTGTGGCCAATTCTACGCCGGCGCCCGCAGCCATGCCTCTGACCTGCTGTCCTGCCGCATGGGCCGGGCACGCCGAGTACCCGCGTTGATCGCGGCGAAGCCCGGCGGTCGCGCACGTGGCCGAAAAAGTACGGTCCCGCTCCCCCGCGGGGGGGCGGGACCGTAGCGGGAGAGCGGGGCCCGTGGAGGCCGGCGGACGGTCAGGCCTTGGACGCCGCGTAGTTCTGCAGGAACAGCGCCTCGGTGATCGACAGCTGACGCAGCTCGTCCGGCGAGACCGACTCGTTCGGGGCGTGGATCTGCGCCTCCGGCTCGCTGAGACCGATCAGGAGGATCTCCGCGTCCGGGTAGAGCGCGTCCAGCGTGTTGCACAGCGGGATCGAGCCGCCCTGCCCCGCGTACTGCATCTCCTGACCGGGGTAGGCGACCGCCATCGCATCCGACATCGCCTGATACGCGGGCGAGTTGACGTCGGCGCGGAACGGCTGGCCCTGACCGATCTGCTCGGTGCGCACCTGGGCGCCCCAGGGGGTGTGTGCCTCGATGTGGGCGCGAAGGAGCTTGGTGGCCTCGGCGGCGTCGGCGCCCGGCGGCACCCGCAGGCTGATCAGGGCGCGGGCGCTCGACTGCACGGACGGGGTGGCGCCCACGACCGGCGGGCAGTCGATGCCGAGGACCGTGACGGCGGGGCGGGCCCAGATACGGTCGGCGATCGTGCCCGAGCCGATCAGCTCGACACCGTCGAGGACCTTGGCGTCACCGCGGAAGGCGTCCTCGGGGTACTGCAGACCTTCCCAGGTCTGGTCGCCGGCCAGGCCGTCGACCGTGGTCGAACCGTCCTCGGCGCGCAGCGAGTCGAGGACGCGGATCAGCGCGCCGAGCGCGTCCGGGGCGGCGCCGCCGAACTGGCCGGAGTGCAGATTGCCCTGGAGGGTGTCCATCTCGACCCGGAGCATGGTCATCCCGCGCAGCGTCGAGGTGACGGTCGGCAGCCCGACGCGGAAGTTGCCGCTGTCGCCGATGACGATCGCGTCCGACGCCAGGAGCTCGGGGTGCGCCTCCGCGTACCGCTCCAGTCCGCCCGTGCCCTGCTCCTCGGAGCCCTCGGCGATGAACTTCACGGAAACCGGGATGCCGCCGTTCTCCTTCAGCGCACGCAGCGCCAGGAGGTGCATGATCACGCCGCCCTTGCAGTCCGCGGAGCCGCGTCCGAACCAGCGGCCGTCGCGCTCCGTGAGCTCGAACGGCGGGGTGAGCCAGGCCTGCTCGTCCAGCGGCGGCTGCACGTCGTAGTGCGCGTACAGCAGCACGGTCGGCGCGCCCTCCGGGCCCGGCAGCAGACCGTAGACGGACTGGGTGCCGTCCGGGGTGTCGAGGAGCGCCACGTCCGTGAAGCCCTCGGTGCGCAGTGCGTCGGCGACCCAGTTCGCGGCGGGTTCGCTCTCGCTCTTCGGGAACTGCTCGAAGTCCGCCACCGACCGGTACGCCACCAGTGCGGCCAGCTCCTGCTTCGCCTTCGGCATGAGGGCGGCGATGGTCTCGGCGATCCGTTCGTGCGCCGGGTTCGGCGACATGGGCACGCTCCTGGTGGGTGCGACGTTGTACAGGTGTGCGGAAGTTGTGCACGTATTCCGCATGGGGATCTTTTCACAAGGGGAGACGCCCTGTTCCGGCGGCGGGGGCCCACCGCGCCCGCCGTAGGATCTGGCGTAGAAGGAGCAGCAGACCCCTCGGATCGGAGCAGCAGGCCATCGTGAGCAGTGAGAACGCGGACCGTAACGCCCCGGACGAGACACCTGAGGTATGGGACGTCGTGGTGGTGGGCGCAGGACCCGCCGGAGCGTCGGCTGCCCATGCGGCGGCTGTCGCCGGGCGGCGCGTCCTGCTCCTGGAGAAAGCGGAACTGCCGCGGTACAAGACCTGCGGCGGCGGCCTCATCGGCCCCTCGCGCGACGCTCTGCCGCCCGGCTTCGAGCTGCCGCTCAAGGACAAGGTGTACGCGGTGACCTTCTCCCTCGACGGGAAGTTCGCGCGCACCCGCCGCTCCAAGAAGATGCTGTTCGGTCTGATCAACCGTCCCGAGTTCGACCAGCAGCTGGTCGAGTCGGCGCAGAAGGCGGGCGCCGGGCTGCGCACCGGCGTCACCGTCTCGCGCGTCGAACAGCACGGCCCCGAGGTGCCCGGCCGGCGCACGGTCGCGGTGGGCCTGAGCGACGGCGGGACGGTCCTCGCCCGCGCGGGCGTCGGCGGCGGCGGCAGCGCGAGCCGGATAGGAGCACACGTCGGGGTGAAACTCGACCAGGTCGATCTCGGCCTCGAAGCCGAGATCCCCGTGCCGCCGACGGTCGCCGAGGACTGGAAGGGCCGCGTCCTCATCGACTGGGGCCCGCTGCCCGGGAGTTACGGGTGGGTCTTCCCCAAGGGCGACACCCTCACGGTCGGTGTGATCTCGGCCCGGGGCGAGGGCGCGGCCACCAAGCGCTACCTCGAGGACTTCATCGGGCGGCTCGGTCTCGCGGGTTTCGAGCCGGCGATCTCCTCCGGCCATCTCACCCGGTGCCGCACCGAGGACTCGCCGCTCTCCCGCGGTCGCGTCCTGGTCTGCGGTGACGCGGCCGGGCTGCTCGAACCGTGGACCCGCGAGGGCATCTCGTACGCACTGCGCTCGGGCCGTCTCGCGGGGGAGTGGGCCGTGCGGATCGCCGAGGCGCAGGACGCGGTCGACGCACGGCGGCAGGCACTCAACTACGCGTTCGCCGTCAAGGCGGGCCTCGGCGTGGAGATGAACATGGGCCGCCGGGTGCTGACCCTGTTCGAGCGCCGTCCCGGGATGCTGCACGCCGCGATCACCGGCTTCCGGCCCGCCTGGAACGCGTTCGTACGGATCGTGCAGGGCGCGACCTCGCTTGCCGAGATCGTACGGACGCATCCGATGGCGCGGCGGGCGGTCAGCGCGCTGGACCGGGATCCCGGGCAGCCTCAGGCGTGACGTCCGGGGCGGTCGCGGGCTTGATGAGCGGGGTGTCCCGCGTGAACGGACGGAATCCGAGGCTGGAGTACAGGCCGCGCGCCGCGGGATATCCGGGGGCGCCCAGGCACGCGACGGTCATGTGCGTGGCCCCGGCCGCACGGGCCAGGTGCATGCCCTGCAGCAGCAGCGCCCGCGCCAACCCCCGGCGGCGGTACGCCGGGTGGGTGCCGACCGGCTCGAACTCGGCGGTCCGGTTCACCTCGTCCAGCCACATGATCGCCGAGCAGGCCATGGTCCCGTCCGGGGCCCGCACCAGCAGGTGCAGATCGCCGCGGTATCCCGCCGTCGCCCGCACCGACTCGTACGCCTCGACGGAGTAGGCCGAGGTGTGCCAGGCGTCGACATGGGCCCGGACCGCGGCTTCGGGGCCCGCTTCGTCGGCGGTGAGGAAGCGGAAACCGTCGGCGAGTACCGGCTCTTCCAGATCGGTGAGGTCCCGTTCGTTGAGCTGGGTCCACGAGCCGTGGTCCCCGACCTCGGACGGATCCGTCAGGTAGCCGTGCGCGGCCCAGCGCTCGAGGGCGTATGTGTCGTCGGCGCTCGGCAGCACGGTGCGTTCGAGGCCCGCGGCCACGCGGTCGTACCAGGCGATCACCTCGTCGACGAGCCCGGCGTGACCGGGGTGGATCTGATACGCGAGATACGCGCCCGTGATGTCCTTCACCGACCCGTCGCTCAGCTTCACCTGGCGCGGCAGCTGGGCCCACGCCCAGGCCACCGGCTCACCGCCGTCAGCGTCTGCCTCACCGACGTCAGCGCCTGCCCCGCCGGCGAACCAGAGCTTGCGCGGCCAGTGCGCACCCTGAGCGGTATGGCCCTTGCCCCAGATCCAGGCCAGTTCGCCGTACGACGCGTCCGCGTTGATCAGCTCCGGGCGTGTGGCGGTGACCCGCTGCGCCAGCGACTGCATCAGCCGGACATCCGCTGCGGTCACCAGTTCCAAGTCGGTCATGGTGGGTCACTGTGGCAGAGCCGCGCCGGGCCGTCGATCCATTTCCTTTCCGCCGGCGCCCGGCGTCGGTTCCTTCACGTCCCGAGCTCGGGCGACGGCGCCGTCCCGCGGTGCTGAGTCGGGGTGATGCCGCGCAACCGCTTGAACGCGACACTCAGCGCGAAGGTGTTGGCGTAGCCGACTCGTCGGGCGATCGATCCGACCGTGGCGTCCGTGTCGCGCAGCAGGTCGGCTGCCAAGCCGATGCGCCAAGCGGCGAGGTAGGCCATCGGCGGCTCGCCGACCTGCGCGGTGAAGCGGCGGGCGAAAGCCGCGCGGGACACCCCCGACTCGGCCGCAAGACCCGCCACCGTCCACGGGCGGGCCGGATCGGCGTGGAGCAGTCGCAGCGCATGCCCCACCACCGGGTCGCGTGAAGCGCGGTACCACGGTGGCGCGTTGGCCTCGGACCGGTCGAACCAGGTGCGCAGTGTCGAGAGGAGCATCAGGTCGAGCAGCCGGTCGCGCATCACCTGCTGTCCGGGCCTGTCCGTGGCCATCTCCCCGACGAGAAGGTCGAACAGCGGGCGGCGGCCGTCGGCGGGGATGACCAGGTACTCGGGCAGGGCGAGGAGCAGCCGCTCGCTGATCTCGCCGCGGCCGGTATATGCACCACTGAGCAGCAGAGCCGAGTCCTCCGGCTCGGCTCGGGGCCCGTCTTCGTAGGAGGGCGTGCAGTAGTCGGCGCTCTCGACCACGACCTGCGGCGGCGTAGCCGGATCATCCGCGACCGTGTACGGCGCACGGCCGCGCATGATCGCGATGTCCCCGGTGCCGACCGGCACCGGTTCGCCGTCGTCCGGAACGATCCAGGCCCTGCCGCGCAGCATCGTGGCCAGGGTGAGCGGTGATCCCCCGGCGAAACGCAGGGACCACGGTCCGCTCATGGCCGTCCGCTGGAACAGCGCGCCCCGCGCCCGCACTCCGTCAAGGAGGTCGGAAAGTACATCCATTCCTCGACCGTAGACGCACAGACATCGAAGTGAGTCGGCAGGCCATGGCTCGTCTCATACGAAGCGGCTTGGCTGGGCTCATGACGACACATCGTTTTCTGGTAACGGGCGGTACGGGCAAGTCAGGCAGCCACGTCGTGTCCCGGCTGCGGGCGCAGGGTGCCCCGGTCCGTGTGGCCTCACGTACCGGCGAATCGGCCTTCGACTGGCACGACCGCGCCACCTGGGACACCGCGCTCGACGGCGTCAAGGCGGTCTACCTCGTGCCGCTCGACGGGCACCTCCTCACGCGTCCCTTCGTCGAGCGCGCCGTGAAGCTGGGTGTCGAGCGCCTCGTGCTGCTGTCGGGGCGCGGCGTGGACGTGCCGGGCTACTCCGGCGAGGCCAACAGCGCCGGCGCCACCCACGTGGACGGTGAGAGCGCGGTGCGCGCGAGCGGAATCGACTGGACGATCCTTCGGCCCGCGTGGTTCGCACAGAACTTCAGTGAGGGAATCTTTCGCGACGCGGTCCTTGCCGGTGAACTGAGGCTCCCGGCCGGCAACGGCGCGGCCTCCTTCGTCGACGCCGTGGACATCGCCGCGGTCGCGGTAGCCGCGCTCACCGAGGACGGCCACCAGGGTGAGACGTATGAGCTTTCCGGGCCCCGGGCCCTGACCATCGCCGAGGCCGTCGCCGAGATCGCCGAGGCGACCGGCCGCAGCGTCCGCTATGTCCCGCTCTCCCCGGGCCGGTTCGTCTCGGAACTCACCGAGCAGGGTTGGCCGGTGGTGGAGGCGGAGGACTATGCGGAGGCAGTGAGCCCGATCCGGCGCGGAATGGACGCCCACCTCTCCGACGGCGTGTGGCGCGCCCTGGGCCGGCAGCCGCGCGACTTCACCGACTTCGTTCGGGCGGCGGCGCGCACCTGGCGTGATTGAACGCCACCGGCCGCCCGCGCGGCGCGGCGCCGGGCCGGGGCAGTGCGCCGCACGTCATGTACTTCACCGGGAGTACCCGCGCTCACCTCCCACGGCTGACGTCGTGGCACGTCCGGGCGGTCTAGCGTGGCGGTATGGCAGACCAGCACACCCCCGGGTCCCCGACGCGCTCCTGGGGCGGACCGCCGTGGCGCGACGGCCCGCACGGACCGCCGTGGCGCGGTGGGCCGCCCAGCCTCCAGAGGTGGGTGGAGCGCGGCGGTCTGCCCTGGATCTCCACGCTCGTGGTCACGGTCTTCGTGCAGATGGGCAGCACCTTCGCCGCACACGCGCAGACCGACTACCGGGCCGGGCTCGATGTGTTCGCCCGGGCCGTGCTCTTCATCGGCACCGCGCTGTTGCTGCTGCGCAAGAAGCACCCCGTGCCGGTGGTGTTCGGCGTCGCGGCCACCACGATGCTCTATCTCGGCGCCGGATATCCGTACGGTCCGGTCTTCGTCACCGTCGCCTTCTCGGTGTTCGCCGCGGTCGTCGCCGGCCACCGGCGTGCGGCGTGGGCGGCGATCGGGATGCTGTGGCTCGGGCATCTGCTGATCTCCCACTGGCTGTACCGCTGGCTTCCGCCCGACGGTGACACCGCCGCCTCGTGGAGCGGTGAACTGGTCGTCGCCGCCTGGGTGGTGGCCATCGTCGCCGTCGCCGAGCTGGCCCGTTCGCGCCGCGAGCAGTGGGCCAAGGAGCGTGCCGAGCGGGCGGAGGCGGCGCGTCGCAGGGCCGACGAGGAGCGGCTGCGGATCGCCCGCGAACTGCATGACGTCCTCGCGCACTCCATCTCGGTCATCAATGTGCAGGCGGGCGTCGGTCTCGCGCTGCTCGACGCTGATCCCGAGCAGGCCCGCACCGCGCTGACCACCATCAAGTCGGCCAGCAAGGAGGCGCTCGGCGAGGTCCGTCAGGTCCTCGAATCCCTGCGGGCGCCCGGCGACGCCCCGCGCGCACCGGCGCCCGGTCTCGACCGGCTGCCCGAACTGGTGCAGCAGGCCGCGAGCGCCGGACTCACCGTCGAGGTGGGCAGGGAGGGCAAACAGGTGGCGCTCGCACCCGGCGCCGACCTCGCGGCGTTCCGTATCGTCCAGGAAGCGCTGACCAATGTCGTACGGCACTCGGGCTCGCGGCGCGCCCGGGTCACGATCGGCTACGGGACCCGTGAACTGGAGCTACGGGTCGACGACGACGGTCCCGCCACCCAGGCCGACGCGGGCGGCAGCGGCAACGGGCTTGCCGGAATGCGGGAGCGGGCGGCGGCGCTGGGTGGCACGATCGAGGCCGGCCCGCGCCAGGACGGCGGTTTCCAGGTGAGGGCCGTGATCCCGCTGCGACCCAAGGAGACTTCGCCATGATCCGGGTACTGCTCGCCGACGACCAGTCATTGGTCCGTGCCGGATTCAAGGCGCTGCTCGACGCCCAGGCCGATATCGAGGTGGCCGGTGAGGCGGCGGACGGCGAGGAGGCCGTGCGCCTGGTGCGTGAACTGCGCCCGGACGTCGTCCTGATGGACATCCGGATGCCGCTGCTCGACGGCCTGGCCGCCACCCGTCGTATCACCGACGACGGCGAACTCGCCGCGGTGAAGGTCGTGATGCTGACGACGTTCGAGCTCGACGAGTATGTCTTCGAGGCCATCCGCGCCGGCGCCTCGGGCTTCCTGGTCAAGGACACCGAGCCCGAGGAACTCCTGCGCGCGGTACGGGCGGTGGTGGACGGGGACGCGCTTCTTTCGCCGGGCGTGACACGGCGGCTGATCGCCGAGTTCGCGGCGCGTTCCAAGGAACCGGCGATCGAGCAGAGCCTCGGCGAACTCACCGAGCGTGAGCGCGAGGTGATGGCGCTGGTCGGTATCGGTCTCTCCAACGAGGAGATCGCCCGCAGGCTCGTGGTCTCCCCGCTGACGGCGAAGACCCACGTCAGCCGCGCCATGGTGAAGCTCGGCGCCCGCGATCGGGCCCAACTGGTCGTGCTGGCCTACGAGTCGGGGCTGGTGCGGCCGGGCTGGCTGGGCTGACGTGTGGCGTTCTGGAAACGCCACAGGACCGTGATGACCCGTACGAGAAAGGCGAGCGTCGCGAGGACGGTCCCGGTCGCCACCAGGACCTTCCGCACTCCCACCGGGAAGTCGAAGATCCACCCCGGACCGGCCACCGCGGCGAACACCAGCACGGCGAGGCACGCGCCGGAGAGGAACGCGTAGCCGATCTCGACGGTGACGGCGTCCCGTTGTGCCTGTGTACGGCTGCCCATGGCAGTCAGTGCATCAGACACCCGAGGTCTCCCGCCAGAGGCGGGCCACAGCGGCGTCACCGGCGATATGCGGCAGGGGCAGCCGGTTCCACAGCGCCGGATACAGGCGTGCGGCCGGTCCGCTGATCTCGCAGTCGGCCTCGCCCTCGGCATCCGGGGTCGTGACCGGGGGCTTCTCCGAGAGGCGTACGGTCCATACCGCGTCCTCGTCGGTGGTGCGTACCCGCAGCACCTTGGGCTCCTCGCTGCGGACCCGGCTCCTTTCCCGGGCATGGAAACCGCGCAGCAGCTCATCGATCCCGTCGGCGGCGAAGGCGGAGTCGAGGGTACGCGGCTCCGGCCGGGCCAGGGCCGACTCCGCGTCGACCCGGTGCACCGCGGTCTCGTGCGCCTGCCGCCGCGCCCAGAACGCGCGTGGGGAGGGAGCCGGCAGGAACGCCCAGCACTCCAGTTCGTCGGGCGCCTCCTCCAGCGCCTGGACGAGCAGGTCATGCCCCTCGCGGAACCAGGCGACCAACTCGTCGCCGTCCACGTCCGGTGCCGCGCCGAGGGGACGCCCCGAGGTGTGCTTCTCCACCAGGTATGAAGTGGCCCAACGGTGCACCGCACCGGTGTGCCGCAGCAGATCCCGCACCTGCCACCCCGGACAGGTGGAGACGGCCGCGTCGGGTCCGGCGGCCTCGGCGTCCGCGGCCAGGAGCCGGCCCTCGGAGCGCAGGGCGGCGATGTGCGTGGCGATGTCCATGACCCGGGATCCTAGGCACAGCCCGCCGAAGCGACCAGCGAGTTCCACCCGGTGGACAGCGGCGCCTCGCACCCGGCCGGGCGACGGACGGCAGTCACGACCGAGGCGCCGGCGGCTGTGATGGGGCCCCATTGCCGGTCGACGTACGGCGTCTCGATCTCGGGGCCCGCCGCACCGAGGCCTGAACGAAGCGGGCGCTACCAGCCGAACATCTGCGTCCAGGTCCAGTCGCTGGTCACGACTCCCAACCCCATCGTCTTCAGACCGCAGTTGAGGATGTTCGCGCGATGGCCCTCCGAGTTCATCCACGCGTCCATCACGCTCTGCGCGGAGCCCTGGCCGCGGGCGATGTTCTCGGCGCCCGCGTTGTCGACGCCCTGTGCGGCCGCGCGGTCGGTGAAGGTGCGCCCGTCCTGGCTGGTGTGGCTGAAGTAGTCGTTCGCCGACATGTCCTCGCTGTGCAGCTGCGCGGCCTTCGACAGGCGGCTGTCCAGCTTCACCGGCGAGCAACCCGCCTTGGCACGCTCCGCGTTGACCAGTCCGAGCACCTGCTGGGCCTGTGTGCCGCCAGGGTTGGCCGGGGGCTTCGGGGGCGGGGCGGGCTCGGTGGTCTTCGTCCTCGTCGGCTGCGGCTTGGGGGTGGTCGGCTTCGGCGACTTGGAGACGGAAGGGCTCGGCGACTGTGTATCGGCGGTGGCGCTTTCGGCCTCGGCGGGGGAGTCCGACTCGGTGGCGTTGGCCGCCTGCACCTTGTCGCTGTCGGCGTCCGGTGTCAGCAGGTCGATCCCCACGGCCGTCACGCCCGTGACGAGCAGCACGACCACGGCGGGCGCCCCGGCCCGGCGGGCGGGGCCGGCGCCCCC
>NZ_JAEIMH010000038.1:0-5912 GCF_016464295.1 Streptomyces sp. N35
TGGACGGCCCCCCTGTGCCGGAGTCCCCGGATCCGGGCGGCCGCCACAGCCGCGCCCTGTCACGGAGCGGCTGCCTCCGCTTGTGACGACTTCAGCGACTGGTCTTCCCGAACCTCCCGTGCCGGCGCCGGGTTTCTCCCGCAGCCCGAGCGCGCACGGTCGAGGACCGGCCCGGCCGGCGGCTCCGGGGGGAGCGGGCCACCGGCCGGGTCGGGTGCGCGCGGGACCGCGCGGCGCGAGGGTGACGGAGGGATGCGCGGTTGACAGCCATCCCCCCGAGTTGGGACTCTCCGGACGACAAGTCCATACATCGAGGCGACGGTTGACAGGAACCCGGTGAGAACCCGGGACGGTCCCGCCACTGTGACCGCGTACGAGCTCCGCCCGGAGCATGCGTACACGGAAGTCAGGAACTGACCCGTCGTCCTCCTGCCTTGGGGCGTGGAAACCCCGGAAGGAGACCCACCCGGATGTCACTGCACTCGGCACAGCACCCGAGCACGACGGCTGCCCAGGACGCGACCACCAGGACCCGTGACTGGCTGATCGCCTCGGCCGCCGCGATCGTGGCGATCATCGCCCTGTACGCGGTGTTCTTCGACAACGGCACGCTGATCTCGGCGACCGGCGACTATCTGCACGAGTTCGCACACGACGGACGGCACCTCTTCGGCGCCCCCTGCCACTGATCGGGGCCCTCGCGGACATGTCGACTCCTGTACTTCCTCTGCTCGGGCGCGGGCTCGCGGCGGGAGGAGCGGCGGGCCTCGCGGCCGGCCTCTTCTCCCTGCTGCTCGCCGAACCCCTGATGGACCGTGCGATACGTCTCGAGGAGGCGCGCTCCCATGAGCACGCCGAAGCGGGCGCCGCCGCGGTCCAGCATCACGAGGAGCTCTTCACACGCTCCACGCAGCACTTCGGTCTGGTCGTCACCTCGGTGGTGTTCGGTCTGGCCCTCGGTGTCCTCTTCGCGATCGCCTACGCCCTCGTGCACCGCCGCGATCCGGACGCCTCCCCCTGGCCGCGCGCGCTGCTGTTCTCGGGTGCGGCCTTCCTCGCGATCTCTCTCCTGCCGGCCCTGCGCTACCCGGCCAACCCGCCGGGCGTGGGCGACTCGTCCACCGTGGCCGACCGCCAGGGCCTGTGGCTGGCCGCCGTCGTCATCGGCGTGCTCGGCATGTTCCTGGTCTGGCAGGTGTACGTACGGCTCGCGGGCCGGAGCGTTCCGGTACGGCAGGTCGCGGCGGCCGCGACGGGAGTCGCGGTGCTCGCGGTCCTGTTCGCGCTGCCCGGGAACCCGGACGAAGTCCCCGTGGCGGCAACGCTGTTGTGGGACTTCCGCGTCCTGTCGATCGCCTCGCACGCCCTGCTCTGGGCGGTGTTCGGGGTGGTCTTCGGTGCGCTCGGACTGCGCGCGTTCAGCCGGGCGGCGGCGCCCGCGGGGGCCGTGCCGGTGAGCTGACCTGTGCCGTGGCGTGACCTTGCGGGGGGGCTCTGACCTGATCGGTCAGGGCCCCTTGCCCGTCAGGAACGCGGAGACCACGACATTCGACGAGTACGTCTTCGTCGCCCGGTCGAAGGTGCCGCCGCAGGTGATGAGCCGCAGTTCGGCACGGTCGTCATGGCGCACCCCGTACGCCTTGTGCGGGTCGAACCCGGACCGGTCGTAGACCGCGACCTCCTCGACGGTGAACTCGGCGATCGTGCCGTCCGCCCTGGTCACGCGCACCTTCTCGCCGGGCTTGAGGGTGCTGAGGTTGTAGAACACGGCGGGCCGCGACTCGGTGTCCACATGCCCGACGAACAGCGCCGTACCCTTCGCGCCCGGCTTCACCCCGCCCCCGTACCAGCCGACGACACCGGCCTGGTCGTACGGCGGCGGTGCGATCGCGCCCTCGCTGTCGAGGCCGCGTTTGATCACGGGAGCCTGGACCCCTATCGACGGGATGTCCACGCGGTGCGGGCCCGCCTCGGGCAACGGCTTGATCGCGGGCGGGAGTTCGGCGGCGAGCAGCGGACGGCCGACGGCGGCGACATCGCCGTTCGTGGTGGACGAGCCGTCGGGCACACCGGCGATCTCACGGCCCCACAGCCACAGACCCACGAGCAGGACGGCCCAGGCGATGCCCGTGAGCAGCCGCCCGCTCCCGGAAGAACGCATCTGCGCCACGGGGCTATGCGCCGCCCCGTCGCCGGCGCACGAGGCGCCCGGCGACGGCGAGGCCCGCGGCGCCCGCGAGCAGCAGCCCGATCAGGGCGTGCCGCCAGCCCGGGCCCGTGCTCGGCTCCTCGGCGCTGAGGGAGGCCGTACCGCCGCCGCCCGCGCGGATCGGGGCGGTGGGGCTCGGCGTGGCCTGGCTGACGACGGTGACGGTGCCCTTGGCCTTGCCGTCCTCGCCGTCGCAGGTGACGGAGACGTCGTAGGTGCCGGGGGTCGCCGTCGACCGGATCATCGCCTCGCCGCTCATCGCGTAGCCGGCGCCGTCACGCCCGGTGAGGGCTCCGTCGGCGACGAACACCTGCGATTTGGCCGCCCCGGTCGTGCCGTCACACCCCGTGACGCTCAGCTCGACCTGGCCGCCCGGCGTGACGGTACTGGGACTGACTTTGACGGTGCCGTCGGCTGCGTGAGCAGGTGTGGTGAGCGCGAGAGCGGCGACGGTGGCGCACAGAGTGAGCCGGACCCGGGGTGAGGGCATGGTGGACCTCCTGCGTCGAGCGTCGCGCGCGCAGGTCCGGGGTGCATGCGGGTGTGGGCCGTATGGGTGGCGCGCCCGGCCCGCCGGCGCTCAGACCAGATCCACCAGATCCGCGATCGAGTCCACGATGTGCGACGGCCGGAACGGGTACTTCTCGACCTCTTCCGGGGTCGTGAGGCCCGTGAGGACCAGGTACGTGATCATCCCGGCCTCGAGGCCCGCGAGGACGTCCGTGTCCATCCGGTCGCCGATCATCGCGCTGGTCTCGGAGTGCGCCCCGATCGCGTTCAGACCCGTCCGCATCATCAGCGGGTTGGGCTTGCCCGCGAAGTACGGCTCCTTGCCGGTGGCCTTCGTGATCAGCGCCGCCACCGCGCCCGTCGCCGGGAGCGGGCCTTCGAGGGAGGGCCCGGTCTCGTCCGGGTTGGTGCAGATGAAGCGGGCACCGTTGTTGATCAGACGGACGGCCTTCGTCATGGCTTCGAAGGAGTACGTACGCGTCTCGCCGAGCACCACGTAGTCCGGGTCCGCGTCGGTCAGGACGTAGCCGATGTCGTGCAGCGCCGTGGTGAGACCGGCCTCACCGATCACGTACGCGGTGCCGTTGGGCCGCTGGTCGTCGAGGAACTTGGCGGTCGCGAGCGCCGAGGTCCAGATGTTCTCGACGGGGATGTCCAGGCCCATGCGCTTGAGCCGGGCGTGCAGATCACGGGCCGTGTAGATCGAGTTGTTCGTCAGGACCAGGAACGGCTTTCCGGACTCGCGCAGGCGCTTGAGGAAGGCATCGGCACCCGGGATCGGCACGCCCTCGTGGATGAGGACCCCGTCCATGTCGGTGAGCCAGGATTCGATCGGCTTGCGCTCTGCCACGGGACTGATCTCCGCTTCTCGGCCGGTTTTCGACTGTCCGGACACCGTCAGCCTAACGGGACGGGCCCGGTGCGGCCCGTCCCGTCCCAGCTCATGGACGTCAGCCGAGCGTCACGTTGTCCACGGCCCAGAACCAGTTGTTCGTTCCCGCGTACCGGAAACGGACCTGGACGTCCGAGACGCCCGCGGGCACCTGGAGCTGAAGGCTCTGCGCCTGGGCCGTCGCGTCGGCCGTGAAGGACTTCACCTGCTGCGCCGCCCCGCCCCCGTACGAGACGAGGACCTGGGCCGTCTGGCCCGCCTCGTGCCGGTAGTGGGTCTGGAAGCGCAGGGTGCGCGTGGTGCCGCCCTGCACCTGCCACTTGGGGCTGACGAGCGTCGAGTCGAACTTTCCGCTGTTGGTCTTGTCGTCCCATTCGTCGGAGTCGGCGACCGCGAAGACATCGCGGCCGCGGACGTTCAGCTCGCGCCACTGGTCGCGCTGCGCCTGCGTCCAGAACTCGTCGGTGGTGAAGGACCAGCCCCGCCACTCGGTGACGCCGCCGGTGCCCATCGCCGAGTTGTCCACGGACCAGCCGCTGGGCGGGGTGTGCGTGTAGCCCTTCACTCCGGCCGGGATGCCGGTCTCGTCCGTACGGGCCGCCAGAGATCCCCGTACGGTGTCGAAGGCGTCGTTGTCGGGGGCGTCCAGCGGTACGCCGTCGAGGCCCGCGGTGGAGACGCCGACCTGCTCGAGGGCGGTCGCGGCGACATCGACGAGGCGTACGTCATGACGGACCGAACCCGCCGCGATGCCCGCGCCCTTGGCGATGACGAAGGTGCCGCGCTCCTTGATGTCGGAGCCGCCGTGGCCGCCGCCGTCCTTGTGACCGTGGTCGGTGCTGACCAGGATCTTCCAGTTCTCCTGGGCATAGGTGGCGCGCGAGGTCACGGCATTGAGGACCGTGCCGATGTGCCGGTCGCTGCGGGCGATCGCGTCGAGGTACGCCTGGCTGCCGGGACCGGAGTTGTGGCCGGCGATGTCGATCTCGCCGAAGTAGACGAAGGCGGCGTCCGGGTTGCCGTTCCTCAGCTCGTCGGCGGCACCCGCGGCGATCTTCGGGTCCTCGACGCCGTACCCGTTGGCGTCGCCCTTGAGGCCGAGGCGCTTGTCGACGGTGGGCGAGAAGACGGGGCCGCCCGCGTCCGATGAGGCGATGGGTTCCCAGTCGGCGGCCGCGTAGGTGTTGAGGGAGGGGTTCGCCTTCTCGGCGCGGGTCAGGAAGTCGGGGTACGTGCCGAACTGCTTGCCCGCGAAGGAGTTGTCCTTCACGCCGTGCTTGTCGGGCCAGACTCCGGTGGCGATGGTCGACCAGCCGGGGCCGGAGGACGTGGCGGCCATCGGCGAGCTGTAAAGGGTGCTGCTCGCGGTCAGTCCTTCGGCCATCAGGCGCTTGAGGTTGGGGGCGTTCGCGGCCTTGATGCGGTCGAGGTTGGCACCGTCGAGGCCGATCACGAGGACCTTGTCCTTGATGGCGGCCGGGGCGGCGCCGGCGGCGCCGGCGGCGAGCTGGATCGTGCCGGCGAGCAGAGCCGTGGCCGTGAGGGCGACCGCTGCGGTGCGGCGGCTGCGTCTGTTGCGGACGATGAGCACGTACTCCTCCTATGTGGGGGCAGAGTTGAGTCGCCGAGGATCCTCGGCGGCCCGGATGGACGTGCGGTGACCGGTGGACGACGCCCGGTCGCAGAACGGAAGATCAGCTCCCGGGGGCGGCGGCCCGGTGGGGCCGCCCCGCCTGCCGCGGCGCTCCCGCTCCGTGGGCTCCCGCGAACGCGGCGTCGAGGGTGCCCAAGTCGTAGTCGCCGTGGACCAGTTCGGCGAAGGGGTACGCCGCGTGGTGGGCGGCGAGGAAGTCCACGGCTCGCTGGAGGTCGGCGGGGCGGTAGTTGTGGACCCCGGTGACCTTGTGCACTCCGCGGACCAGGCGCTCGGGGTCGAGGGGGACGGCGGGACCGGGGAAGACGGAGCCGGCGAGGACCGCGGTGCCGCCGACGGCCAGGGAGCCCAGGCAGGTGCGTACGGCGTCGGGGTGGCCGGAGAGCTCGAGAGCGACGTCGACATCCGCCGCCGTCGCGGCTGTTTCATGAGCCCCGAAGCGCAAGGCCTGCGCCCGGCGCTTCGGGTCCGGGTCCGACGCGACCACCTCGGCGCCGGCCTCCACCGCCATCGCCACGGCGGTGACGCCGAGCATCCCGGCGCCGGTCACCAGAACCCGGCGGCCGTCGGGCGGCCCGGCCTCGGCGGGTACGGCCGCCCCCGCCCCGGTGGGGGAGGAGGGCGGGGGGGGCACCTCGGCGGGGCGC